>NZ_KQ758694.1:0-17848 GCF_001457055.1 Priestia veravalensis
GGAACAGCCTCTACCATTTCATCCACCACACGTGCCACATGATGTTCTGGTATGAGTGCTTCAATATCAAAGATTGCTTGAATTTGACGATTGTCATAGGGTTTGAAAGTAGGGGCTAATTGTCTTTTAGAAGTCTTTTTTTCCTCTGTCTCTGGAAGAAGAGTCAATTGCGTGTTATAATGATTGCACATAAAAAATCGTCCCTTTCTTGAAATGTTGGTGTGGTAACTTTCATTTTACTAGATAGGACGATTTTTTTGTGTATTTTTTCAAAAAAAATCCAGAAAGAGGGCTGTCAAAAAATCAGCTTTTACTGACTTTTTGGACAGCCCCTTTGTTTTTGTCATAATACATACGTAGCAAGTGCTTTTTGCACCTCATAAATATTTTTGTCTTTACGAAACTCTTTTACGATTGGAGCCGTTGAGCTTGAAACCCAGATAACAAGTTCTGCGTCTAAATCAAATGTTCCAGCCGTTTCGACGCTAAAGTGCGTAATATTTCTATATGGAATGGAATGATAGCTGGTTTTCTTGCCAGTTACACCTTGCTTATCAATTAAAATTAATCGCTTGTTTGAAAAAACAAAGATATCTCGGATCAGTTTAAACGCATGCTCTACCTGTTCTCCCTGTACCAAAATGTCTCGCAAATCTTTTTCTACTGAGGACACGCTCACTTCAGATGCATTGCCCATTAAACCATCTAGTAAACCCATATGATTCACTCCTTTACTATTCCTACTGCTTTTACCCTATATTATAGGTTCATAAACAGCTGGTACTATTACATACGTTTCAAATGTAGTTATGTTTCAGTTTTTTTTACATAGATTGTAAAGTGAATTCAAAAAGAAAGGATGTTGTCATTGTTTTTTCATAAAAAAGAACTCCAATATCTTTCGAAACCCGACCGTCCTGATCCCGTTTTTGCCAGACAGCTGCAAGAAGTTTTAGGTGGACAGTTTGGCGAGATTTCAGTTGCCATGCAGTATCTGTTTCAAGGTTGGAACGTTCGAGGAAACGGTAAGTACAAAGATTTGTTAATGGATACTGGAACAGAGGAGTTAGCTCACATTGAAATGCTCGCCACTATGATTGCTAGGCTGCTAGAAGGCGCACCAGTAGGAGATCTTGAAAAAGCTGCACAAGACCCTGTTATTGGAGCTATCCTTGGAGGTATGAACGTTCAGCATACGATTGTTTCAGGGCTTGGTGCGATGCCAGTTGACAGCATGGGTAACAAATGGAATGCAGGTTATATTGCAGCAAGTGGAAATCTATTAGCAGACTTCAGAGCCAACTTAAACGCTGAGTCTCAAGGTCGCTTACAAGTTGTTAGATTGTACGAATCAACAAACGATCGCGGTGTAAAAGATATGCTTTCATGGCTCATCGCCCGTGATACTATGCATCAAAATCAGTGGATTGCCGCCATTAAAGAACTAGAAGCAAAAGAAAACGTTGTTGTGCCTAGTACCTTCCCGAAAGAATTAGAAAAGCAAGAAGTTTCGTATGTGTTGTTTAATTTTTCTGAGGGTGAAAAAAGCGCGACAGGACGGTGGGCTAGCGGTACGAGTATGGATGGCCTTGGAACGTTTCAATACGTGCAGCAGCCTGAAGCATATGGTGGTAAACCTAACTTAAACCCTGCTCCTTTTTATATTCATAATACACTTCCAAAAAACTTACGCCCTTCTTCTCATACACTTCCTCCTTCACATATGTAAACAAATCTTTTCTCCATCACAGGTTGATGGAGATTTTTTTATCATTGCTCTTTACTTTCTGTTAGGATAAGAATTAGATACTGAATTTTTCTTTACAGGAGATGACAAAATGATTGAAAGAATTTATTATACGTCCCCTTATACAACAAAGTGGACTGCTTCTATTTTATCTGCATTTGAAAGCAACAATCATTATTACGTTGAGCTAAACAAAACTGCTTTTTATCCTGAAGGTGGTGGTCAACCATCTGATACTGGTACTATCGCAGGTCATAAAGTATTAGATGTCGTGGAAAAAGATCATTCCGTCTTCCACGAAATTGACACATTATTAGAAGTAAATACTCGAGTAGAGTGTGAGATTAATTGGAACCGTCGCTTTGATCATATGCAGCAACATACAGGGCAACATTTGCTCTCAGCAATCTTAAGCGATGTGTTTAACATACATACTGTAAGTTTTCATTTAGGCAAAGATATCGCTTCAATTGATGTAAATGTTTCTTCCATTAATGAAGATACGTTAATAGAAATTGAACAAACAGTAAATAAAGCCATTTATGCGAATAAACCGTTAAGCACATATTATGTATCACAAGATCAGTTATCAACTCTTTCTCTTCGTAAAATGCCTGATTTAGAGGATGAGCAAATTCGAATCGTCGAGATTGATACGCTAGATACTTCAGCGTGCTGCGGAACCCACGTAAGAAGCACGGGAGAGCTAGGTATTATTAAGCTATTGAAAACTGAAAAACAGCGAGGACAAATTCGATTATTTTTCAAATGCGGCATGAGAGCGCTAAAAGATTATGAACAAACTCACCGCATTCTTTCTCACGTCAGCCACCATTTTAGTACAAAAAGTGAGCTTATCTTAGAGAGATTACAAAAACTAGAAGCTGATTTCAAAATACTTAGCAAACAAAACGAAGTACTAAAATCTGAAAATGCTCATTATTTAGCTCAATCTCTTCTTGATAAAAAGCAAGGTATTGTTTTAGTTCATGAATTTGAAGATAAAACGTTAAAGGATGGACAAGCTATTATTAAGCAGCTGCTTCAAACTGAGAATATGATTGGTATTTTCTCCTCCTCTTTAGAACCAAAAGTTATATTAGCACATAGTACCGATAGAATTCACAGCGGAAACCTCTTTAAAGAGCATCTTAATCGATTTAATGGAAAAGGTGGCGGAGGTATAAACCAAGCGCAGGCGCAGTTTTCAACGATGGAAGATCGTAACCACTTTATCTCCTATCTCCAAGAATACTTACAAAAAGTATAAAAAAACCACGCGTTAAGCGTGGTTTTTTTATAAGTAATAGCTAATAAACAATCCAACTGACAACAATAGTCCGAAGAATGTATTTGTTTGCGCAGTAGATTTCATTGCAACAATCATATTCATCGGTGGCGTACCCGACACAAATCCTTTAATAGCTCTAATTGGTTTTGGGATACTTAAGAAAACTAACAGCGCAAATGCACCAACCACTCCTGTTATGACAAGAACAACAATCCAAATATATGAAATAACAAATAAAAATCCAAGAAAATAAACTGCTTTCTTTTCGCCTAGTAAAATGGCTAGCGTTTTACGTCCGCCTTTTGTGTCTTCTTCGATATCACGAATATTATTTGATAAGTTAATTGCCCCAACTAAAAAAGCAATAGGAATTGAAACAAGAATACTTTCTGTCGTTATGAAGTCCGTTTGAATATAAAAAGAAATTAAAATAAACAGAGCCCCCATACATACACCCGCAAACAGCTCTCCAAAAGGTGTATAAGCAATCGGCAGTGGTCCTCCTGTATATAAATACCCAATTGCCATACCGAATAGTCCGACAAGCGCTAACCACCATGTACTGCTCATACAGATGTAAACACCTAATAATAAAGAAAGTCCATAGCAAGCTAAGGCAAGCTGCAACACGGTTTTCGGCTTCATTCCATCGCGCACAATGGCACCGCCAATCCCTACTGAGTCTTCCGTATCTAGCCCTCTTTTAAAATCATAGTATTCATTAAATAAGTTCGTCGCGATTTGAATAAACAAACACGCAAAAAGCATGGCTAAAAATAACCATACATCAACTTGTCCAACATACATTGCCATCACTGTTCCAATTAACACCGGTACAAACGAAGCTGTTAATGTATGGGGACGAGTTAACTGCCACAGTACTGTTTTTAGCGGTCTTTTAGGTTGAGCGTAACTCGTTTGACTCATCATCCTCTTCCTTTCATTTTAAAAGTGAACATGTCACCTTTCTCTTTCTAGTTGATAATTGTAGAAAGCGACCATACACAGCTTACATATTTCTAAAAAACAAGTAAACGTTTTTATTTTAATACTACTTTTTATTATCTGGTACAGCTTTTCCTATTCAACGCCTATCCATTATAACAAAAAGTTCACACATTCGACATAGAATTATATCAAAAAAATAACGATTGGAAGTTGGTCAACGTCTGTGGCAAAGCACTACATGTAAAAGAGTTTGGGACATAACAAAATGATTGCTTCTAAAAGACGAACAATAGCTGTTCCCATCTCTTTAGTTTTTCTGAACACGTTCGTTCCATTGCGCTACGGCCACTCGCTTTCCAAACGGTTTTTCCCAATCAACAAAAAGCCCGAACGATTAAAAGTTGTGAACTCTCAATCGTTCAGGTATAGTAGGGGCTGAACTACTTATGTCTCAGTCTCTCTTCTTTGTTCATACGACGCAAAAATAAAGCGACCTTGATCATAAAATACGTAACCTCTTCAGGTACGGCTTCTTTAATTGGCTTTAGCTTATCATCTCCGACCAATTCAACCGCTTCGTTGACAAGCTCTTGCTGTTTAGTTGTTAAAATGGTATGCCAATCTATTTCGTAACCTTCTTCGGCACATTTAAATAAATGATTTTCAACTGTTTGCGTACTTAATTCTCGCTTTGCTGCAATCTCTTGAATGGAGGAACCCTCTCTCCACATTTGATAAGACTCTAGATGAGACCCTTGCTTAGATGCACTTTTTGCTTTTTTTTCCCTCTGTACTTCAATGATCTGCCTCTCCCGGTCAGGGTGTTCAGCGCAAAAGCTCACAATCGCTTTAATAAAGCGATCTCCATACTTATCGAGCTTTTGGGAACCTACTCCTTTTACATTCTCAAACTCAGATACAGTCTCAGGAAGCTTTGCACACATATCCCGAAGCGTATCGTCTGAAAAAATAACAAAAGGAGGAACGTTTTCAAGCTCGGCTATTTCTTTTCGTAAAGCGCGCAGGTGCATAAACAGCTCATCATCCTGCACAAGCTGATTCACTTGAATTTGTTCTTTTCTCATTACTTTTTCTTCACCAAGAAGTACCCCTTTTCCCTTAGCTGCGACAGAAAGAGTTGGAAAAGACCCTTGTCCAACCAAAATATACTGCTCTGAAATAAGAAATTCGATAAACTCACTTACTTCTTTTAACGACTGCTTGCTCATTACTCCATAGGTAGAGAGTTGGTCAAAGCGAAAGTCTAGAATCTTTTTGTTTTTAGAACCCGTTAATACTTGAGCAATCATTGTCTTACCAAAACGCTCTCCCATTCGAATCATACAAGATAAAACCTTTTGTGTATCAACCGTTACATCAACAGCTGTACGAGTATCTGTACAGTTGCTACAGCGACCGCAAGCATGAGCTTCCTCTTCACCAAAGTAGTGTAAAATGTATGCCTGCAAACATTCTTCTGTGTGACAATAATTTACCATTTGCTGTAGCTTCTCCAGATCTTGAACAAGCTTTCCTGAATGGTTAGTTGACTGCTCAATTAAAAAGCGCTGAACGCGAATATCCTGAGCCGAATATAAAACTATACACTCACTCGGCAAACCATCTCGCCCTGCGCGACCCGCTTCTTGATAATAGCTTTCCATGTTTTTTGGAAGCTGATAGTGAATGACGAAACGAATATTGGACTTGTCAATTCCCATTCCGAAAGCAGAGGTAGCAACCATAAGGGTTACGTCATCCTGTAAAAAGCGGTTTTGCTCATGATCTCGACTTGATGCACTCATTCCAGCGTGATATTTCCCCACTTGTATACCTAAGCTTTGCAAATGTTCATGTAAACTGTCCACTTCTTGGCGCGTTGCGGCATAGATAATACCAGCTTCTTGCTCATTTTTCTTTACATACTCATCGATATAAGATAGACGGTCTTGCCCTTTAACAACGGTAAACGACAGATTAGAACGCTCAAACCCTGTCATGACCGTATTTTGTTCCTGAATTTGTAAAGCTGTACAAATATCTTCTCGAACCTGAGGCGTAGCAGTAGCCGTCAGCCCAACCACTATTGGCTTGCTCGGTAGCTCGGAAATTAAGCTGCTAATTCGTAGATAGCTAGGCCTAAAATCATGGCCCCACTGTGAAATACAGTGTGCTTCATCAACCGCGATTAAAGGGATAGGTAACGATTTAAGTTGCTCAAAGAAAAACGGTGACTCTAGGCGTTCCGGTGCTATGTATAAAAGTTTATACACACCAAGAGAAACTTCTTCTAATCTCTCTTCCACTTCTGACGATGTGAGTGAGCTGTTAATATACGTTGCTGATATTCCAGCTTCATTCAGCGCGTCCACCTGATCCTTCATTAGGGAAATCAGTGGCGAAATAACGATTGTTGTTCCTTCTAATAAAAGTGATGGGATTTGATAACAAATGGACTTCCCTCCACCTGTAGGCATGATACAAGCGGTATTATGACCTTCTAAAATATGACGTATCGTCTGCTCTTGCCCTTGGCGGAAGCTGTCGTAGCCAAAATAAGTTTTCAACTGTGATAACGCTTTTTCAAATAACAAAGAAACTCCTCCTTACAAAATACATATCGGGGAATAAGCGAAGAAATTATCTTGTGGGTAATGGATTCATTTTATCAAAAAGTACTAGGAGTTCCTAGAAAATCTTTTGTTTCTTTAGACAAAGTGAGTATTATTTCTTAAAAAGGAAATAATTTAAATATACAAAAAATGCAAAATAATTGATTGCATTGATTCACACTATTGAAGCATTAACAACGTATTTAAAAACAATTAACACCAACAAGCACGAACCATTACATATAGGAGAAGCTATGGGATGCTGGCTTTATTTTACTACGCTTACCGAAGAAATACCGGCCGTTGAAACGTCTTTACATACAACAACAGATAAAACGCTATTAGAACTTGCTCATGAATCAAAACTGTTAGCTTTGACTCAGCGAGATAAGCTCAAGGAATTCATGCTACAAGAAGGGATACCACTTTCTGATATTCCAGCTCCAAAACCAAAATCTGATCCTCACCAAATACCTCTGGTTGTACGCGCAACAGATTCTGAAATTGCTAATTTAATGTCAGAATCTGTTGCTTCGAACATCATTATGTGCAGTACAAACATTAGTCAATCCATCCGTAATGATGTTGGTATGCTCTGGCTAAAGTTTCATAGTGAAAAGGTTGCCTTTGGCTTTAAGGTAAAAGAAACACAGCGGGAAAAAGGCTGGTTAAAAAACCGCCAAGCTACACTCCTCCAGGTTCTTAAATTCACATGTGTAAATTTTTTCGACATTTTTGGTTTAACTTTCTCCAAAACGTCTATATACATAGCAAGGAGATTGATATTCTCCTTAAAGAACGAATGAACTTAACCATTAGCACGTTGCACGTACTAAAACTAGGAGGTTTTACAAATGACAAACGTAAAAGTAGTCGAAAATGGTGTTCAGGCAAAAGAAACGATTGATCAATTCTTACGAAGTGGATATACGAAAGATGAAGTTTATTTGCTCGCACATCACAAAGAACGCTCCAAGCATTTAACAGACGCAACGGATGTAAACAACATTGGATTATCAGAACAAGGACTAACTGATTCAGTCGCAAACATTTTCCGTTCACGAGGAGATGAGCTTCGTTCAAAAATGGAATCGCTTGGGTTATCTCAAGTAGAGGCTGAAAAGTATGAAGAAGAATTGGACAAGGGTCGCGTTTTAGTCGTGGCCAGTAAAAGTGCATAATTAAAAAGACGCGACTAGTAGTCGCGTCTTTTTACCTGTTTTTCCTTAATCGTTTTCAATGTGAAATCATATTCCCAAACGCTTGAAGTTGTTAATTCTACACATGCTAATCTCCCTTTGCTCACAACCTGAGCTCCGAGGTCGATTCCAATTCTCGCCCCGTCAAACGCTACGTTCGGTGCCGGCGTATGTCCGTGGACAACAGGTTTACCGTTTGTTTCTTGCAGGAGGCGATTAATTGGCGTTTGATAAAACTCTTTGCGGGGTAACCACAAGTTGCTTCTATTAATAAAAGCAGTTTTATAAGGTAGTTGAAAGCCAGCATGCGCATAAACGTATTCATTATCTTCAAAAATAAGAGGTAGGTCTTTTACCCACTGAATGGCTTCATCAATACCCTGTTTCCCAAATGCTTCAATAATGGTGCTCGAAGAACGTTGCCCACCAAACTGCGACCACATCGGATTTTTACCTTCAATATACCAAAGCATCATTTCTTCATGATTTCCGATTGTGACGTGAACGTGTTCATACGCTTCATTTAATCTTTTTATTTCTTTTAAAACTTCACCGCTATAGGGACCACGATTAATCATATCTCCTACGATTACGAGCTGATCTATGTTTGGGTTAAATTTCACCGCCTCTAATAAACGCATCATTTCATAATAACTGCCGTGAATATCACTTATTGCAAATTTTCTCACGCTGCCCTCTCCTTTTTACTTCATGAATCTATTATACGCATAGGCCAGTTGGTTTTGAACTCGCTAAAAAAGCCGCTAGCGACTTTTTTAATCACAAGATTTTATGTATTGTTTTCAATCTTTACTTTTACGCTCCCAACCTTGAGGTCGAGCCCATAATCAATGATAAACAAAATGGAAGCTAAGATAAATTCAGCACCAAAGGATAGCGTAATTCCTTTAACGAATGTATCCGCTGTGTAAACAGCAAACCAAGAGAACCAAATGTCGATAGTGGCAATTAAAATGAAGCGGCTTAAAGCTGATGTAGCGAAGGGTTTAAATAGTGAAATCAGCGCTCTAGAAAGTAAATCTACTATGCTTCCAACAATCAGTACAAGCAAAACAAACCATAAAAAAGCACCTGTTGTTGTATACGTAACTCCCACAAATTTAAATATGCCTAAGAGACCAAAAAAGTATACTCCTGCGATAACAACAAGCGCTACGATGATAATTAGCGTAACGAATGAAATCGCAATTACCTTGGACATCATATCTTCTTTTTTCTTTTGTTTTCTCATTCTATCTCCTTTACTGTTAGGGTTAAGTTAAATTATACCAAAAACCAACAAAAAAAGGGCTAGAAAAATCTAGCTCCTTCTTTCTTGTCACTCTTTTTTCTTCAGCGCTTGCTTTAATGCATCCCCTAAGCTTGAGCCAAAGTCACTGTCGTCACTGTATTTATTAAGCAGTTTTCTTTCTTCTCGCTTCGTCATTTTTTTCTTTTTGTCTTCTGCTTTTTCAACAACTTGACACTGACGACATTGGAAATACTTACCTGCTTTTCCGTCGTGAATTTCCATCTTTTTATGGCACTGTGGACAGCGACGATTGGATAACTTTGGATCTTTAGAACGTCGGTAGCTACATTCAAGGCTAGAGCAAACAAGTACTCTCCCTTGCTTTGTCTTTTTCTCTTTTAAGAATGAGCCACATTCTGGACATTTTGATCCTGTTAAGTTATGAGGCTTATACGTTTCTTCACTCGTTTTTACCTGCTGCACAAGCTTTGCTGTTTGCTTGCGAATGTTAGCTAAAAATTCTTTTGCGTTTCCTTTTCCTTTTGCAATTGCTTCTAGCTCTCGTTCCCATTTGGCTGTTAAATCAGGTGATTTTAGTTCATCTGCTACAAGCGAAATAAGCTGCTTTCCTTTTGGCGTCGGATGCAGACGGTTATTTTGTCGATCAATGGACTCATTTTGTAATAGCTTCTCAATAATATCAGCACGAGTTGCTGGCGTTCCAAGATTATGCTTTTCCATTTGAGCAAGTAAATCCGCTTCTGAATGACGAAGAGGTGGTTCTGTTAAAGCATGCTTCATTTCAACCGATTTAATGGATAAAGCAGCGCCTTCTTGTAAATGAGGTAACGATGCCTCTTCTAAATCACTATTAGTTACTTGTTTAAATCCAAGGTTTATCACTCGTTTTCCTTGTGCTACAAGCTGCTCTCCATTCGCTTCAAGCTCTACTTTTACCGTTTCAAATTCGTACGCAGGGTAAAATAGTGCCATGAAGCGCTTAGCAATTAAATCATACAGTTTGCGCTCATCCGAAGATAAATCCTGCAAGAAGACAGGCTGGTCGGTTACGATAATCGCATGGTGATCGCTGACTTTTTCATTGTTCACTACGCGTTTTGGCAGCTGTGCATTTTTAGCAATCAGTGGCCTCACTTCTTCTTTATAGGCACCTGATACGGCTTCTAATCGCTCTTTCATCGTTCCAACCATATCCGTTGTGAGGTAGCGAGAATCTGTTCGTGGGTAGGTTACGAGCTTGTGTTGCTCATATAATTTTTGTAACACGTTTAACGTCTTTTTAGCTGAAAATCCGAAGCGCTTGTTAGCATCTCGCTGCAGTTCATTTAAATCGTATGGAAGAGGCTGTGCTTCTTTCATTACTTTCTTTTTGACATGCTTAATTATGGCTTCACCCGCAAGTTTATCACGAAGTTCTTTTGCTTTTTCTTCATTAAAAATGCGCTTTTCTTGGCCGCCTTGCCACTTTGCTTCAAACCCAGGTAAAACTGCGGTTAACGTCCAGTACGGCTGCGGCTTGAATGCTTGAATTTGCTGTTCCTTTTCGATAATCATGGCTAGAGTTGGAGTTTGTACCCTTCCTGCTGATAAAGGCTCTTCATACTTTGTTGTTAGCGCACGGGTAACGTTGAGGCCAATTAGCCAATCTGCTTCTGAGCGACAAACAGCTGAATCATACAGGCGATTAAACTCTTTTCCAGGCTTTAGTTCTCGAAACCCTTGCTTAATCGCTTTATCTGTTTGAGATGAAATCCACAAGCGTCTAAATGGCTTGTTCCATCTTACTTTTTCCATGATCCATCTCGCAACAAGCTCTCCTTCGCGCCCTGCATCTGTTGCAATAATTAACTCTTTGATGTCGCTACGTTTAGCCAGTTGAGAAACTGTTCGAAACTGTGGGCTTGTTTTTTTAATCACCTTCAGTTTCATTTTCTCTGGCATAATCGGTAAATCTTCCATTCGCCACGTTTTATATTGATTATCATAATCTTCTGGTGTTTGCAATTCAACCAAATGACCTAATGCCCATGTTACGACATATTCAGGTCCTTCAATATAGCCTTTTTTCGTTTGAGTGCAGCCAAGTACACGTGCTAAATCTCGCGCAACGCTTGGCTTTTCTGCTAATACAAGTGATTTCATTTTATGTATACCTCCAATTCACTTGTTCCATTATACATGTATTATGATTGTTTGTGTATGATTAGATAAGTTTACATAATAATTTTATAGTCTATTATAAATAAAAAAACCATAGTAAAAGCCATCCGTCAAAAGACGAATGGCTAACTGTATATAAAATCTCATTCTATCTCTTTTTTTATTTATAGTGTCCATACTATTTTCTTCTCTTTACTTCCTACAATCACCTTCTTAACTTGCCTCAAGACTGATCTATGATTTTATGTCGGGTTTAACATTATTTACTGTAAGCAGTGTTTACTTATCGCTCATATATTATAGTAACAGTAAATTCTTTATTGTAGACAAAAAGGAGATGCTCAATCGGTGACATTTAAGGAGACTTTCACTTATCACGCTAATTCCTTATTCTCTAATAGCAGTACCACTACAAGTATTGTTAAATAAATGGCCTAAGAAATTTAATATCCTCTACTTGTTAATTTACTGTTTGATAGCTACTCTATTTCTTTATGTTTCCTATAAGCTTAAAGGAAATTGGTCTACTCCAATTAACAATCATGGTGTCATCTTGGCATTTGCAGTAAGCGCAGCAGTTATATACTGGTTTTGGGATTCTATTATTATGAACAGGGATGAGTATCCTTATTATTAAAATTGAGACTAATTCCTTAACTAATTTATATAGAACTGATTATTGATGGATTTTCATTAAATTCAAGTCACCATAATTCATGTTATCGAAAGTAAAGAAGCTCACTTATAAAAAGTGAGCTCTAAAATGAATACTAAGCCTATTCAATCAATAGCGCAATATTCCTCCCGAATGGTTCTTCTCTTTTTCCTCATAAAAATCCCCTCGGTAGTATACAGAATAGATTGCTTTCTTTTACTTGTCTACCATAAGAGAAACATACCATATTTCGCAAAGCTTTTTATATAAAAACTCTTTTTAAATCCGGTTCAAGAAAGCTATTAAATAATTTTTAAAACGCTTTCAATTATTTGTCTATATTTCGGAAAATAAGAGACCCTGATTAAGTTCTATATAGCTCTCTATTGAATTAAATCTTATTTTGTTAAATTAATCCCAATTAACATAGGTTGATCGCTACTTCTATAAAATTTTTTCAGCCCTGTTTATCCTGATTTCAATGAATGTGTTCTATTAAAGATTTATAACTTTTTCGTTAGTTAATGAGCGTCGACGCTCAAGTTCAACATCCATTGCTGCACGCTTAGCATCGAGGTTATAAAACCACATTGTTATTCCGATAAGTAAACAAATAGCCAAGGGTACCCATATAAAAACAAGTTCAATATAGGTTAAAGTGGTTGAACTTTGTATAGCATTTGGCACATAACCACCCATTTTTAGAATAACTCCTACGAACGCACTTCCCAGTCCGAGACTTACTTTTACAAAAAAACCTTGAAAAGCAGCAATCATACCCGCAATACTTCTATGATTTTTGTACTCTGAATAATCGATAATGTCTGGTTGAATCGCAAATGTGATGCCAAAGATACCATAAATTCCGAGTCCGGTTATCGCTAGTCCTGCTATGAGTAAAAAAGGGGAAGATTTTCCGAGATATATTACTAAATCTCCGATAATATAAATGGCAGTACTCATAAGCAATACATTCTTCTTTGTCATCTTTTTTTGAAGCCAAGGTAAAATAATTAACATGGGTAGCCCTGATAGAATTCCGAATAGACCAACGAAAGTTAACCAGCCTTCATGTCCAAGATTATACGTAAAGTAATAGATTACAGTCGTATTTCTTATGACAAAAAGGGCGAAATAGAGAAAATTCACAATAAAAAAAATAAATGCTTGGTCCGTTAACCCTTTAAAATCTTGTTTAAAAGAGGATTTCCCTGGTTGAGTCGACGGTGGAACAACCTCTTTCGTATTCATAAAAGTGAACACAAATATTAACATTGCTGCAATGGCATAAATGCTCATCGTAATTAAAAATCCTTTTTGTGGATCTCCATGTCCGAAAAATTTTACTAGTGGCGTTGTAATGGACATTACTAAAGCAGTTCCAATCAATGCACAAATCATTCTTGTCGACACTAACCAATTTCGTTCATGGTTATCTGAAGTTAACCTTGGTACAATTGTATTCAGTGGTATATTTACCACTGTATAAGCAATGTTCAACAAACAATAAGTGGCATAGGCCCAAATAATTTTCCCCATCATATTGAAATCAGGAACAATAAAAGTCACTATAGTAAATAGAGCAAAAGGAATAGCTCCTATCAGGAAATAGGGTCTTCCTTGACCCCATTTCGTATGCGTTCTATCAACCAACACCCCCATCCCAATATCTGCAAAAGCATCAATTATTTTTGTTACTAACATTAAAGTACCGGCCACTGCGGCTGTTATTCCAAAAACATCGGTATAAAAAAACAAAAGGTAAGATGCCATTGTGCTAAATACCAAATTGCATCCTAAATCGCCAACACCATATCCAATTCTCTTTTTCCATTTATCCATGTGTATTACCCCACAATTTTAAATTGTTTTTTGTAGTATAGGATCTTCATAGTTTTCGAATGAAAGCCTTGTTAGCGTTCTCATATCATTTTTTAAATTATTGTATATAGATTTGTAAACCTTGTAATAGTCATTATACTTCTCATGACTCTTCTTATTTGGCATGATTTTTTCATCTAACACTTGCCATTGTTTCACATCTTCATAAGATAACAGCCCTGTTCCAATTCCAGCTAGCATGACATCTCCCATATTTGCCTCTACATCATGTATTGGACAAACAATCGGATAGCCAGTTACATCAGCAAAGATTTGTCTCCACAATTTTGATTTTGTTACTCCCCCAGCAAGCAGGATAGATTTACCCAAATTTTCTCCAGTCGCTTCCATTGCATCTCGCAAAGAAAATGCGACCGCTTCCAAAAATGCACGGTAAATATGAGCTTTTGTATGGGCTAATGAAAGTCCCACAATCGTCCCCTTTGCATCTGAATCCCAAACAGGACTTCTTTCTCCCATAAAGTAAGGAAGTACAATTAGGCCTTCACTACCAACAGGAATGGTTTCTGCTTGTTCATTTAATACATCATAGGCATTCTTTCCACCGGATTTTTCCACTTCAACTTCAAATTGGCACATTGTTTGACGAAACCATTTTACAATCGCCCCTGCGGTAGCACCACCAGCAAAATAATAAGAAAGCCTTTTTGCGTCGTATAGATATGGCCAAACAATCAGATCTTTTCCTTTCACTGGTTTGTCTGAAACCAATGCTGCACACATTGAAGTTCCGATCGCTGCTGCATAAACACCTGGTTCAAATACCCCAAGTCCAATGTTTGCAGCACCGCAATCAATACCACTTGCTATCACAGGCATTCCTTCGGAAAGCCCTAATTCAACTGCAGCTTCTTTCGTTAATCTACCGACAATGTCTGTTGATTCTACAATCTTCTCTGGCATCATTGACAGAGGAATACCCATCTCTTCCATCATTTCTTTAGACCAGCTTCTATTGTTCATATCAAAAATACCGCCGATATTTCCTGCAGAAGAATAATCAATCGCAATTTTCCCTGTTAGTTTATAAATAACGTAATCATTTGGGGGCAAAAACAGCTTTGTCTTTTTCCAGTTTTCTGGTTCATGCTTTTTCATCCATAAGATTTTGGTATAACCATAATAGGGATCAGCTCCATTGTGAGTAATTTCTAAAAGTCTTTTTTCTCCAATATTATCTAAAACCCATTTTGTTTCTTCTTCTGCTCTACGATCCATCCAAATCATACAAGGTCTCACCGGTTCCATATTTTCATCCAAAGGAATACCAGAACCACCATACAAACCACTGATAGCAATTCCTTTTATTTTTTCCGCAGCAATCCCTGATTTCTGCACTGTATTTCTAATAGAAGTTTTGGTAGCCTGAAGCCATACTTCAGGCCATTGTTCAGCCCATAATGGCTTTGGGGTTAATACATCATATTCCTGTAAGTCTTGGGCAATTAGATTACCTTCTGTATCCATTAAAATTGTCTTGGTACCGGATGTTCCAATATCTGTACCGAGTAAATAATGCATATATAGCCCTCCAATCTTGAAAATTAGAATCTGTTAGTCTATTAAATACAAGTAAAAGCACCATCTACTACAAAGTCTGCTCCTGTGGTGAAGCTGCTAGTATCTCCAGCAAGATAGACACATATAGATTGAAGTTCTTCTGGTCTTCCCATTCTCTTAAGGGGAGCCATTTGATTCCATTGCTCGATTAATGGCAGCAAACTTGGAGAATTTAATGTAAGTTCTGTACCCATATAGCCTGGGCTAATACAATTTACACGTACATTTCTTGTAGCCCATTCTACTGCCAGAGATTTTGTCAACTGAATTACTCCTGCTTTAGAAGCATTATAAGAACACTGGGGCTGAGGTACGTTCACAATGTGGCCTGACATAGAAGCCGTATTAATAATAGAACCGCCACCTTGCTTTAACATTATTTTTCCAGCTGCTTGAGCTGTTAAAAACACACCAGTTAGATTAATATCAATGACCTTTTTCCACTGATTAAAAGTCATTTCTTCTGCAGGTACATTCATACAGATTCCAGCATTACAGAAGGCAACATCTATACGACCAAAAACGTTAAGTATTTTTTCAATCATGTTATCTACATCTTCTGGTTTTGTGACATCGGCTTCAATTGCAATCGTTTCAACCTCATGATGTTCTTTTAACTCAGCTGCGGTTTTTTGAGCTGCTTCAAAATCCAGATCCACAATTGCTACATCGGCTCCTGCTTCAGCAAAAGCGATTGCAACACTCTTTCCAATACCTCTTGCTCCACCTGTGACAAAAATTTTCTTTTCATCTAATCTCATTTTTTCAATGATCCCCATATTTAATTCCCCCACTTTAAATAAAGTAGTTTTATAAAATAAATTTATAAAACTACTTTATATAATATATCCTTTTTATGTATGAGTCAATATAAAGAAATAGAAAAAGGTAAATTTACCCTTCACTTACTTTGCGAAAGTTGTTATTGCATCAGCTTCTGTGATATATTTTAATTGAAGTTAAAAGAAGAAATTTTATAAAATTTTTTTATATAATGAGGTTCTTTCATGGATAATAACATTACATTTAAAGATATAAAGAAAAGTAATTACTCGGCGATCTACCACCTTATTTATCAAAACGAGAGACTCTCCAAACAAGAAATTGCGAACCAACTTCATCTGAGTTTACCAACTGTAACCCAGAATTTAGTTCGTTTGGAAAAGGAAAAATTAATTGAAAAGAGTGGACAGTTTGAATCCTCTGTTGGTAGACGTGCAGTTGCTTATGCAATATGCCCACAGGCTCGTATTAGTATTGGTGTTGAAATTCTCAAAAAGACAGTTTGCATTTTAGCAATTGATTTGCTTGGTATTACATTTAAAAAAACGAAACTATCAATCAAATATTCAAATACAGACCGTTATTTCAAAGAAGTTAGCGATGCTGTAGATGATTTTATCTCGTCTCTTAATGTGGAAAAAGAGCAAGTTCTTGGTATTGGTTTTGCAGTACAAGCTTTAACATCAACTGATGGTAAGAGTATTACATATGGAAAAATATTAAACTGTACAGGTTTAGATATTCAGGTATTTTCACAGCATCTAGATTATCCTTGTGTGTTTTTCCATGATGCAAAGTGTGCAGCTACTACAGAACTGTGGATTAGAAATGATATTGGAGACATTATCTATTTGTCAATAGGTACCCATCTTGGGGGGGCTCTTGTTATAAATAATCAAATTTATATGGGAAGAGAAGGGCATAGCGGTACGGTAGAACATATGACGATCGACCCTCATGGAGACCCATGTTACTGTGGAAAAAAAGGGTGTATGGAAACATTTTGTTCTGTTAGTGCCCTGTTAGAAGAAGATGAATCACTAGAATTCTTCTTTAAAGAATTACGATCTGGGAACACTTCCTATCAAGAGAGGTGGACTTCATTTTTAGATGTTTTAGCATTTTCAATCAATAATATTCATCTTGTTATTAACAGAGAGTTTATTCTAGGTGGACATATATCTCCTTACTTAAAAGAAAAAGACATTGAATTTCTTCACAAAAAAATTTATGATAAAACCCCATTTCCAAGTAATGAGGCCTTTATTCATATTAGCCGTTCGCCTGAAAATGGAGTTCCTATAGGTGCTGCTATACCATTCGTTCAATCTTTTTTAAATACAATTTAATTCACTAGCGTCGCATAAATTTTAACCGAATTTTCTGTTTTCTTATTTTTCCTTTTATAAAGAAAAACGAATACTCTTGAACAGAGGTAGTAAACATCCATTTTTTTACTATAACTGTTGACGAGTGTGACAGAGGCGGGAAACCCTTTATGGGACCGCTTTTCCTGCGATTTTTCGTAGCCATAAGTGAGCGGATTTCCATGGAGCTGCCTTCAGTAAACGACTAATTTGTAAGTACGTTCTCGAACTATTCGTGTTCAGTTGTGCCAGTACATGCAGGCAATAGACAATCATCGCGATGTACACCTGATTATGCACGCCTTGTTCGCTTTGTGCGTAGAACTTTTTAATAGTCAAGTGCTGCTTCAG
>NZ_KQ758695.1:0-17821 GCF_001457055.1 Priestia veravalensis
AGATGATGTAGATGTTTTGCACGCTCGTAAAATCCTGTTTCATCCCTTCAGCTCCTTCATAATGGTTTGGATAATGCGCTCATCTACGCCATTGAAGAAGGAAATTTCAGCCACAGCGGTTTTAATTACACAACTTGGCTCAGCAGTGTATTGGAGAGAATGATTCGAAGAAATTTCAACTGGAATAGGATCGAGTTTGACGGGAACAATGGTTAATTTGTTTGTAGACATAATGGCACCTCCTTTGATTGATACATTTATCGTACCGGAGGTGCCTGATGTTTTATATGCGTTGTTTGATTACGGGCTTACCATTTGCCAATGAAAAACCTTGAAAGGCTAGCTTATCAGCCAATCAAGGTTTAATAATTTCCTTTGCCCTGCTTTAAAGGCTCTCTTTATTTTCTTTCAAACTGCTGATTCAGTTTTTATCACTATCACCAATGAATTAATGGATGTTACTTTACAATACACTCAGGAGTAAAATTTACAAACACAGAGTCTGTACCATCATCCATCATTCTTTTTAATTCTCTCCCTAGTGAATAATTGGAACTTGGTTCTGTTTGTAATACACAAATGATATTTCCACCTTCTCCTCGTGAAAGACAGGTTAATTGTAAGTAATCAGTATTATCATATATAAATGACACTATATAATCATAGAACTCTTCTTCACAATTATTTATTCCAAAAACCCTAACTATAGTTCCACTCCAAATTTGAGTATCGTCTGAAATTTCCCTTACAGGTATCCAATCACTCTTAAGCATGCCACTACATCCTTTCTATTTAACCTTTAAATTATGACCACCAGAAGCATCGGCAGGTTTAGTAGGCATAAAATCAAAATCAACCTCCCCTTGATGTTTTCCTTTACTATTTGTTTTTTCAAACCTACCATGCTGTGTGTCTACCGAATATAAATCTCCTGTTTTAGGGTCCTTATATACATCTCTACCATTAATCTTACTTAATTTCGAATCTTTTACTAATCCAGCATTTTTAGCAACTTCCTGTGCTTTTGACCTAACAGTTGCAACACGCTCGGCTGGTGGCAACTTGACTATCGATTTTTCAAAATCTTTAGCAGTATTACCCGTACCCTATGTTGTAATCTTAAAAGCTAAAATAAAAAAGTCAGCCATTTACCATACTATTAAATTACTTCTTTTCTTGCTCTATCGGCAATTCGTAGGCTGTTTTATGTTTCATCATGCCATAAACAATGTTCACAAGCCTTCTCATAATGCACACCAATGCTTGTCCCTTTGTTTTGCCTTCTTTCAGCTTACGTTGGTAATAAGCGTGGAACACTGGATTTCGTGGCAATTTACTTCCCTTTGCTACTTGAACTTGCTGTACTGAGAGATTATAAAATAACGCATGCAGCGCCCGATTTCCCTGTTTGCTTTTTTGTTCCTTACCTTTCCCACCGGAGCCAAAGTAAACTGGCGCAATACCCGCAAATCGTGCTAATTTGTTGGCATTAGGAAAGCGTCTTACATCACCTATCTCTGCAATTAATGCCGAAGCTGTCACAAGGTCAATTCCTGGCATGGAGTTTAGTTGAAAGTCTAGTAAACTCATTAACTGTTTTAATTCGCCTTCTACATAGTTCATTTCCTTCTTTTTAAACGTAATGTCTCGAACGATGCTTCTTACTAGAAAGTCGCGTGTTTCTTGATGTTCTTTTGCAGTGCGTCCATCTTCTTTTACTAGCTTTAATATGTCATTAGCCTTTTTCACGGAACATGTATTGTTACTGGCTTCTAATAAAAAAGTGGTCAATTCTTGTAAGGTTATACTCTCTAAACAAGATGGTGACGGATATCGTTTCCAAAATGCCAATGCCGTTTTTCCATCTATTTCTGAGAAAAACTTCTTATAGCTTGGATAGTGGTGGCTCAATTGAATGTGCAGTTGGTTCTTTAAAGCACCTTGAGCTTTCACCAACGCATTTCTTCTAGTGACCAATTGTTGTATGGACCAATATAAATCATGTGGTTTAGCATCTGGTAATTGGTCTAGTTTGTTCACCAATATTCTAGCTACACATTCCGCATCCCAACTGTCACTTTTTTGTGTGGTCATATGGCTTTTTCGTTCAGAGTATGAAAGTGCTGGGTTTACTTCTTTTACAACCTGTCCATGGTCAGTTAAAAACTGTGCTAACGATCGCCCATAGCCTCCAACATCTTCTAAGTCAAATACAGGCGTCAATCCATCATCTATAAGTTTATCAATATCCAGTAAAAAAGTTGAGAAGGCAGATGGTTTATTTTCAAGCTTTATTTCATCCAACTTCTCCTGCCAACAATTAATAATCACTGCCACATGGTGTTGCTTATGCAAGTCTACACCCACATAAATATGTTTCTGCTTTTCATGCATCGTTCATCCTCCTATTCAGTTGTCAATGATTGAATGAAAATGCCGGCAACCTTAGTTCGAGCGTTCACCTATCGGTGCGCATTGGTACGAAAGCCTATCCATTTTCAACCTTACAGAAGAATTTATAAGAAAATGAGTCCCTTTTTTAAGTAACCTTTTAAATTATTGCTTCATGTTTCCCATTTGCTTGTATTTGTCCGTATGTATAGATCCCTTGATAAAAACTTTCTCGGTCTAAAATACGTTTCACTTGTACTTTCGTAAATGCTTTCCCTTGAGTTGTTCGATAACCTTCATCATTTAATGCTTCTGCCAACCTAGACAGTGACCATTTTCTATGTATCTGTTTAAGCTCAAACAACCGTTTCACTACTTCTGCATGATTGTTATGTATCTTTAGTTCCTTTTCACCTTTTTGTTTCATATAGCCAAATGTTACCCTTCCCCCTGCATATCCGCCTTCCTTTGCCTTTTTATTTCTCCCTTTTGTTAGTTTTAGGGCTATTTCAAGTCGTTGGTATTGGTCTAATAACTCCATTAATCCATTGACCAAAAAGTCGTTTGGGTCTTTTTTGTGAATGCTGTAAAATGGTTGTTCAATACTCTTAATATCACAGCCATATTTCTTCAACTCTCGTTGTATTAGCACCTTTACAATATCTGACCGCCATAATCGGCTTGTATTGAGCACCACCACATTATCAATTTGGACAGACGAAAGGTGAGCCAACATTTCCTGTAAGCCCACCCTGTCAATTTCTAATGCTTCTTCATTTAGTTTTGCGCCACTAATTCCTTCGTCTCTAAAAATATGAATCAAGTTTAAGCCTTGTTCCTTACAATATGCTTTAATTTCCTCTTCTTGATATTTCAAGCTATATCCATCTCTCGCTTGCCCTTGAGTGGAGACTCGTATATACCCAACAACGTTCAACCTTTCACCCTCCCGTTACGAAAATTAAAATTTATGTAACGCTTTTTAAACGAATAGCGAGTATTATACAACCGTCTCTTGTAAAAACACAACCCAAATTTTTTAATCCAAAGCAGTAATAGAACGCCCTTTCACGTTATCCATTGTTTATCGCCACGAGCTTTGTCATTCTCGTTAGTTTATTAGCCAATCCATGTCATAACTACCGCTGCCATGTAAAATGTCATCTCGCCTATGTATCGTACTTTTCTTACTATCCAAGTATTAAAACGATACTCCATGACGGTACAACCATCATGAGCTTTCGATTCTCAAACAAATCACATTCTTATTGTCCCACTCATAAATCTTCACTTTTTATTATTCACTATCTTTATGTATCCGTATCGTTACAACCTTTAGCATTACGAGCATTGTCATTGTCTTTAGTTTGTGGGTTTTGCAGTATCATACCACACCATGTAAAATGTCAAATCACCCAATTCTAGTACTTTTCTTATTATTCCTATATAAAATAAAACTCCATGATGGCAGTACCTTCATGGAGTCTCTATTTTCAAACGTATCATTGCTCTTTTTGTCCAACTCAAATATTTTAATTGTATTTTAGTTCACTTGCTTTATGTGCCTATACGTAAAACCCTTTCGTATAACTAGTTTAGGCACTAGAGTGCTCTAAACACGTTACCTTTCCTCTTTGCACAAATGATTGTAATGACCAAATTCAGGAAATACATCCCAGTTTCTTTCAAGGGTATCGCTAGTTTCGCGCTCCTCGACTGAACCGGTCTTTAAATCTCTCTTTTCCATTGCTATATAGCCATCTTCTCGGAAGCCCAAAATCAAGCTACTTACTTCCGTGTCAGTTTCATCATCATATTCCCAATACATGGCTGTTCTTAAAAAAATCTTACCATCACTCATAACTTCAAAATCATAATTTAAATATTTACGAATCAGGTCATCATAAAACCCCACCGAAACCCATTCATTTGTAACATTTACAATATATTTAGGTTTCTCATCCTCTAATAATACCGCCGTATATGGTTCTTGTTTTTGATGGTATGTGTATGCAGTACGGTCATCAAGTATGTTCCAAGGCTTCTTTTTGATGTCCGACCATTCGTCACAATAATAAATTTTCATAGTCAATTATACACCTTCCCCTTAATATCCCTAATAATAATCCTGTTTTTTGTTGCCTCATCAAGAATTGTTTGCGGAATTGGTTTATTTTGAACAGGTATTTCTAATATTAATTCACCTTTAAGTCGCCCTCCTTTGAGAGCGTTAGGATTAAAAGTACCATTTGATATTTTAGAACCCGAAGAATATTTTTTTGTGATTTCATTTAAGTAACTCTTAGCTGTCTTTTCTTGCACTTCACTAAGTTGAGTGAATTTTCTCGATACTATTTCCTTGTTGGGTGCATATGAGTCAACTACGTACTTTTTGCCCCCTACTTCTTTTGCTTCCAACTCTACCTCATTATAAGGGTAACGAGGACGATTTTCCTTATTAAAATTATTACCTGCTTCCCAACGCTCTTTAAGCCAGTCTGGTACAGATTTCTTTTTAGGTGTAACATCATCCGTACCCTTACCACTCTCATCCCTAACCTTCGTCCCAACCCCATTACCACCATCCACACGCTCAATAAACTGATACCCGCCATTCCCCTTCACAGATCCAACACCTGGATACGCTAAACGATTATCCAGCTTATTTAGACCCAAATTCTGCAGAGCTGACTGCGTATGCACATGAATGGCTGCGGCACCTTCATTCAGTTTCTTCGTGGCGGCACCGCTGAGTTGTTCAAGCTTCGTCGTTTTTGCGAGCTTGTCCGCTCCTTTTGTGCCGACTATGCTTATGGCAACGTTAGCGGTTAGGTAGGAAAAGTAGTGGCCTCTGCTTTTTGCATCGCCATTTATAACCTGTTCGTTCCAAGAGTCTTTCATTTCGTTACCGATGGTTTTAGCTACGCCTTTTGGATCATCCCAAACGGCTTGTGCTCCTTCTCCAATGCTTTGTAACGTTCCTTTTGGGTCTTCTACCATATGTACGAGATCATTCCACGTATCGACAACGGCATCTGTCGCTCCGCCAGCGACGCCATCCCAGCTTCGTTTTGTGACGTAAAAAACCAATTTTGTTTCTTAGTTTATCAAAGGTTTCAGATACTTTACTGCTAGTGTTAAAAAATCTTTATTTTCCCATCAGGACTCACGTTACATTTTCTATGACTCCACTTAGCTAATGCTATTTATGTACTAATCCAGTTAAAAATGATAGACACAAAGAATCCACAGTATAAGCATTTATCACTGTTGATTCTTACTATTATTCTTCTTGATCATGCACCATATCATAAGGGTAGTATGGAGTATCTTTTAAAGCTGAATCATCTAATTTTAAAATCTTTGCGATTGCTCCACTTTCAAAGCTCCAATAACCGCTATAAATACCATGTTTATTTTTATGTGCATCGTACCATGCTTCATCCGAATGCCCACGATACCAATATTTCTTTATATATTCTTCCAATCTTTCTATAGAAATCTCTTTTGAAATTTTACTACCTTCAATCACCTTTTTTAATTTTACATATGGATTTTTTACATAAAATTTACTTTGCTCATAAAAATCTGAGACCTCACCATTTCTAAAAGCAATAAAATAATTAATCAAATAATCATTTAATCCTTCTTTCCTTATCATTGTTACCAGCCTATTAAATTCTTCATCTTCAATATTTAGCATAACTGCTATAGATGTCATCCATAACATACGTATATATCCACTTTCTTTATTCCATACTTTTTCCATGACACCTATTACTTCAGGTAAAAACTCACGAATGTTTTGAGCAGGGAAACCCGCAGAGTACATAGCCCTTAATTTATTAAAGTAATAACCTTGCAACGCTATGTATCCATTCTTTAAACCTTTATCATCTTTTCCCTTTTCTTCAATGACCTTTTTAATTAATAATGAAAATTTTTCTATTCGTCTTTCCTCATAATCAATGAATTCTTCAAAATATATACTAGTTTTAATTTTATCCCGCAGCATAATCTCTCTCCTCCCTTTTATTCTTCCAAAATTTTTTTCACTACCGTCCCATCAGGCATAACCTGTATAACAATCCTTTGAACATTTTCTGGATTGAGCAACATTTCCGTCACAATTTTGTCTGCTTTTTCCTTTGATAAAGTGCTATCTAACCTTTCACTTCCAAAAATCCAATCTTCACTCATCTGCTTTCCATCGTTTGTTTTCCCCAACCTGGACGTATTATACTTAGCCTCTGCTATGACATACTTAGGTGGTGGAGATGCATTTTCATATACACCATCTACCCCTTTAACAATTTTTTGATCCAATGTTAAGACGCGATCATCACTAATTCTTGTATAGGTTTGACTTTCAAAAAAATCATCCATCTTAATTTCACCATAATTTCCTTTGTGCTTTGTAGTTTTTAAGATGACTTCTCCATTTTCTACTGATTCTATGACCGTTCGTTGTTGTAGTCTAGCTTCTTCAACTGTTTGAATCATTTCTTCAGCTTTATTGTCTACTTCACCCTTACCACTCTCATCCCTAACCTTCGTCCCAACCCCATTACCACCATCCACACGCTCAATAAACTGATATCCGCCATTCCCCTTCACAGATCCAACACCTGGATACGCTAAACGGTTATCCAGTCCCAAGTTCTGCAGAGCTGACTGCGTACGCACATGAATGGCTGCGGCACCTTCATTGAGTTTCTTCGTGGCGGCACCGCTGAGTTGTTCAAGCTTCGTCGTTTTTGCGAGCTTGTCCGCTCCCTTTGTGCCGACTATGCTCATGGCAACGTTAGCGGTTAGGTAGGAAAAGTAGTGACCTCTGCTTTTTGTATCGCCGTTTATAACCTGTTCATTCCAAGAGTCTTTAATTTCGTTACCGATGGTGTTAGCTACGCCTTTTGGATCATCCCAAACGGCTTTGACTCCTTCACCGATGCTTTCTGCTGTTTCGACTGGATGCTGGACCATATGTACGAGGTCATTCCACGTATCGACAACGGCATCTGTCGCTCCGCCAGCGACGCCATCCCAGCTTCGTTTTGTGACGTCTAGCGCGGTTTTTGTTCCTTGCTTGATGTTTTCAATGCTGACTTTCCAGCTTTCTTTGGACACTTCGATGGCAAGCTTTGTGCTCACTTTCGCTTTTGCGAGACCGGCTGCTGCTTGGGATTGGACATCTGCCCACGTTTCGTGAGCTGTGTGCTTCAGTTCCTTTACGCCGTCTGAAACAGCTTGTACGCCGGTGTTCCAGCCCGTTTTTGTCGCGGTCCAAGCAGCTTCTGTTCCGTGGGTGACTTTGTCAACGCCTGCGTGAAAGCCATCCATTGTCTTATCCCATGCATGTTCGACCCCACTTGTGACGCTTCCCCAAGCCGCACCCCAAAATCCTTTTTCTTCTTTCTTCTTGGCATGTGGGTTTTCGCATACTTCAAGCGTGAAGCTTTCTTGCGCTTGAATGTTCTTTTGATTTTCGTAGGCTTTTCGCTCGGCTTCTTTGGCTTCCACATACGAAACGGCGCGGCTGTTGGCTTCCCCCTGCATGCCATACACTGGGCTTGCTTTATAGGCATCAAGGTCAAAGTAAAGAGGCGTCGCGTTCCCTGCTTGACTTGTGGAACTTGTGACGGCTTGAATGTTTTGGGTGACCATATTATAGAAGAATGACAGCCCTTTGTATTCTTGAACGAGATCCGCGTCTAGCTGATTCACGGCTTGGAGCGTATCCTTTCGCTCTTGTTCCGCTTCTTCTAGGTACTGATTGTACTTAGCACTTGAAAAGACGTTGAGCGGTAAGATATGGTCGATTGTATTAAAAATATCCTGCAGAGCGTTTTGCTGCTGGATAATCATTTCTTTAGCTTGCGTGTTTCCTTGATGAACATTTTGGTCTAGAAACGCTTCCGCTACAAACGTACTTCCTTCAAGCTCTGAAGTTCCCATTTTTGCTTCAATGGTTTCAAAAAAAGCTCGGTTTGTTTCAATTAAGTTCAGCCACTGATTAGCAATGTCTGCGTGGCTTTGATAAAAAGCTTTAATATTGTCTGCGCCTTTTCCTTGAAGATCCTCATCTAAAGCGGCGATTCGCTTAAACGCTTTTTGTAATACTAGTAATTGCTTTTCCATTTCGTTATATGAACTGATGCGCTCTTTTGCTGTCTCTAGCAGCGCGCTCGCATCATATACAGCGTTTTGCACTCCAAAAAGCTCCTCTCTATTATATACGTTTTCTACCTATCTTTCATCCTACGCCTTATCTGCGCGCCATCATCTCATCCTGCGCTTTCAGCTGTTTGAGGTTGCTTTCCGTATCCGCTATTTGCTTAGTCAAAAGCTGAACATAGTTCGTCATGAGCTGCTGGATTTCCATCTCTTGATTCTTCATCATCTCCGTGATTTCTAAACGATTGTCTCCAACGCTTTTCATTTCCTTTACGACGATGTTATCTTTCGCTGCCTTTAACGCGTTTAGCTCATTCATAACCGATTCATAGTTTAATTTAATCGTTTTTCCCATGCTTACAGCCTCCCTCTGATATGACTAATCTTTCGGTGCAGATCCTCCGCTGCTTCTTCTCCTTTATGTACAAGCGAACTCGCTTCTGTTGCCACGAAGCTCAGTCCGTTTAATAGAAGCTGCTGACTTTCAAGCTTCAGAATTGCCGAATCAATATCCGATAAGTAGTCTTCATATTCATCTTGTAAAATTCGCTTCAGCTCTTCTTTCGCACTTTCACGCTGTTCATCAAATGAAGTCGACCGCTTTCCTTTCCATCCTTCTCCAAGCTCTGGATTGGTTACTAAGCTCATATCGTTCATGGAGAGCGTTCTCTCTGACGTCACTTGCTGCTTGGCGGACTCCAACAACCGAATTTTTTCATTTACTTCCGTTGCTTGATGAGAAATCGTACTTGATAGCCCAGCAATAATCTTTGCGTAATCCACTGATCGCACCTCCGCACAGTATTTTTCCATATTTTATAGTATAAAATAACGAATATTGGTTCTAAATAGGAAGAACTTCTCTTTTTCTACTAATATCTGTGAGTTAAATGGAAATTTTTAGATAAAAGACCTATACATATTCCATTTTTTTCTTTGAACTTTTTTATTGACAAATAAAATACATTGTAACTATAATGGTTACAACGGTGGTGATAAGCAATGAAACAAATTAGCAGCCGATTCTCCATGGCCGTTCATACATTAACTCTAATTGCGGTCGCACCCAGTGAATGCACGGGCGACTTTATTGCAGGAAGCGTAAATACAAACCCTGTCGTCGTTCGAAGAATTATGAGCATGTTGAAAAAAGCTGGCTTAATTGACGTACGGGCAGGTGTTGGCGGAGCGTCGCTTTTGAAAGAACCGTCAGAAATTACCCTACTCGATGTTTACAAAGCAGTTGATGTGGTTGAAGATGGACAGTTGTTTAATATTCATGAAAAGCCAAACATCTTATGCCCAGTGGGAAGAACGATTGAAGACTCTCTTTCTGCGGAGCTAAAAGAAGCTCAGGCTGCCATGGAAAAACGATTGAATGAAACGACCATTGGAATGATGATTGAAAAAGCACATGGTAACTAAAGCTCTTTTATGAGCTTTTTTTAAAACACTAGTTGTAACCATTTGAGTTATAACCAGTGTGGTTATATACACTAAATAAAGTGGAGGAATGAACAGATGAAAATGTTAGTTACAGGAGCAACAGGACAATTCGGTTCAATTGTAGTTGAAACTCTTTTACAAACGGTACCCGCAGAAAACCTAGCGGTGAGCGTGCGAAACCCTGAAAAGGCAGCGCACCTAAAAGCACAAGGAGTTGACGTGCGTCACGGTGATTTTGATCAACCCGAAACGCTTGCTGAAGCGTTCGCTGGCATTGATGGTTTACTGCTTGTATCAACAGACGGAGATAATAAAACGCGCATTCGTCAACATCAAGCTGCCGTTGAAGCTGCAAAGCAAGCGGGCGTTTCGTTCATCGCTTACACAAGCCTGGCAAAAGCAGACGAAAGCACTCTTTCTCTTGCAGAAGTGCATCGCGCAACGGAAAAAGCCATTAAGGAATCAGGCATTGCCTATTCTCTTCTTCGCAACAACTGGTACGTGGAAAATGAAGCGGGTACGGTTCAAGGCGTACTTCACGGAGCACCTTGGCTAAATCCAACAGGTGATGCAAAAATCAGCTGGGCGTTACGAAGCGACTATGCTCAGGCAGCAGCTGCTGTTTTAGCTGGAGAGGGTCACGAAAACACCGTATATGAACTAGCAGGCACGCCGCGCACTCAAAAAGAACTTGCCGCTATCGCAAGCAACGTGCTTCAAAAAGACGTGGAAGTCGTAAACGTAGACGATGCTGGGTTTAAGGAAGCGCTAAGCGGAGCTGGGTTACCAGGCTTTGTCGTTGACATGCTTGTTGAGATGCAAGAGCCAATTCGTCAAGGCTCTCTCGATGTAGAAAGCACTGACTTAGAAAAACTGCTCGGTCGCAAAGCACAGCCGCTTGATGTGTTTGTTCAGGCATTGATGAATTAATAGGCACAACAAAAAGAGAACACATACCTTTTATTACAAACGTATTTATCATTAAAATAAAATGATATACAATTGATAAACCAAAAAAAGAATAGATGAACAGGATTAAAGTGTCTGTATTCATCTATTCTTTTTTGTACAACAAAGGATTTTATTGACCACAACACAATGATGATTGTCGTAGCATTATAAAGAAAAGATGCTGTTCTTTTACTAAAGACATATAATCACTTACTTTCCATTTTCAAACGTCACTCTCTTTTTTTCTATGCCCAAAGCTTAAAAATTTTCCCTCTCTTCACCGCTTCCGGCTCTTCCATCTCAAGAGCCATTCCTTCAATGACTGCTTCTGCATTTTCCATAAACGTATAGAGCTGGCCCGTTCCGTACTGGTCGGAAATGACGTCATAAGCTTTTGAAAGAGAATAGTCCCAATACGTGCGCTCGTCTACGCCTGATGCGATGACGTGAGCGAGTCGGTGCTTGATAAAGGTTGAAGCAGATTTGCGCGCTTGCTTTCCGTTGAGCCCTAGGATACTTCCAGCGCTAAGCTGAGTTACAAATCCTTTTTTTACAAGATCGTATAGTTTATCTGGGTGCTGTTGAAAGACTGGGTGACGTTCAGGCGCTTGTAAGATTGGTACGATTCCTTGAAGCTGCAGGTCGTAGAGTACGCTATCGAGATTCGTTGGTAGCGTATGATAAGGTAGAGACATTAATAGATATTTGTCCGTATGGTTCAGTGTAAGAAGCTTTTGTTTTTCATAGTTTTTAAGTAGCTGAGGCGAGGCGGGTACGAGCTGCCCCGGCAAAACGCGAAGCGGAATAAGGGCTTCTTCTAGCCAATCGTTGGCGGCGCTCGCATACAAAATAAGCTCATGGCGCGTCACGTCGGACTCTTCCCAAAACAGCGGAGTTGCGACGACGGAATGAACGCCTTTTTTCACAAGCGAACGCGCCATATTCGTAAACGTCTGCACATCTCTTGGTCCATTATCAATGTTTGGCAAAATAAAGGTTTGAAGATCAATCATTGAACAATGCCCTCCTCCACAAATTGTCTATCTTTATCATACGATGTTTCACGTCACTTCTCTATGAAATTCGCTCGACAACTTATCCAACGATTATGCGAACAATTACAAGAAATACGAAAAGCCCTAACAAAATCCACCAAATTCGCTTATGAATTGATACTTAAGAAAATGGACCTAAATAAAAAGAATGGCGAGGAGCCATTCTTTTTATTCCTATTGTAACGCTGCGTATTTTTCCACTCCGGTTGTGACGGCTTGAAGCATCCCTTCTAAGTAAGCCGGATTAGACAGCTTTTGATCTTCAGTTGGGTTTGTCATATACCCCATTTCAAGAAGTACAACCGGCACCGTAGACCAGTTAAAGCCCGTTAAGTCACTTCGATAGCGAATGCCGTTTACTTTCATACCACTTTGCTTTTTTACTTCACTTACAATGAGAGTTGCTGCGCTTTCACTTTGTTTGGAGATTGCTTGTTTCTTGCTCGGAACGAGAACCCCAAAGCCGCTGACGTTTGGATTCTCGGCTCCGTCTGCGTGAAGCCGAATGACAAGGTCTGCTTTCTTTTCATTCGCCATCTCCGCTCGCTCTTTGTTGCTGATGTCTACATCATGAGCTGAGCGCGTCAAATACACTTCAAACCCTTTTTCTGTTAGAAGCTCTTCAAGCAAAAAAGCCGCTTCTAAATTGAGCACATATTCAGGTTTTCTTGTCACGACCCCTGTTGTCCCGCCCGTTACCTTCATTTTCGTTTCGTTTGAATAGGGTGACACGCGCTCATGTATTGTATTCGCTCGCGCTTGATGACCGGGGTCTAAATAAACAATAAACGACTTTTTGGTTGGCTGCTGCGCTTCTTCTTTTTTATCTACGACAGGCAGTTCTTTAGTTTTTAACTCCTTGACTGGAATTCCTTCATAGCTTTCTTCAACAAGCTCATTATTGCTTTCTCTATCCACTCCAAGCATGAACGCCCAGGCCAGACAGACAAGCACAACAAGCAGTAGTGAATACCAACCTTTCATTACCTCCGTCCCTCTTCTTTCTTTAAAAGAGCAACGTTATACTCTTCGGTTTTACTGAGCTTAATATTGTTTGAGGAAGCGGGATAGTACCAGGACTTCGCATTAAAGTAGTTTTGCAAGTAGTCCGTTTCAAACACGTATCCGTAGCGCGCATAGATTTCGTTTCGCGCAATATATAACTCATGCTTACTAAGACCAGCTACCTCAGACACCGACAGCTCGCGACGGTCACTATCGGTAATAACATATTCCGAATAGCTCACAGGAGGCGCCGACGAACTAGAATCATCATAGTACACATACTCTTCATCAAACAAAACTAAGTTATCCTTTGACTCGCCTATTAAAACAGGAATCGAATACCCACACGAACCCGAATAATCGACAAGCACCGAAGAATTCATCGAATACGGATATACGCCTAAACACTCTGTGCCTACGCTAATGTACAGAGACGCATTCACACGCGTTGCCAGCTCGTTGCTCACGCGATAGACGTCTTTTCCCCACGCCTTTAGTGCACTCATCTCTCCTTTATCGTAAAGGGTAAAGAAGCGGTTCGCTACGGGCGTTCCAAGACGATCTGCGCTTATATAAAGCGTGCCGTTCACTTTATCATGTTCAATCTCCCAGCTATCAATAGAAAACGCTCCGCTGCTCCCCTTTACGGAAACGTTCGCAAGCTTCTTTTTGTAGTCATTTACAATATTCGTCGGCTTCGGAGCAGTGGGTGCTTTAGGTTCTTCTTCATCTTCAGCTACTTCTTTTACTTCCGGCGTTTCAGCTTCCGGTTTAGTTACGGGCGTAGTTTCATTGGAATTCTGTTGGCTCGTTACGTAATCATAGACAAAGTAACCAGCTCCTCCAAGCACAAGTAGAGTTGCCACCACAACCCATATCTTTAGCCAAGAGTTCGTTGATTTTGACTCTCGAGTTCCTTCTTGATTTCTTTGACGAGTTCCATCTACCATCGTTCCACAACTTGGACAAGCGACCGCATTTTCCGGCAGCTGCTTCCCACATTCTCTACAAAACGATCCCATGCCTCATTCCCCTTTACTCATACATAATTTTCAAGGTGTGTCTCCCACTCACTGCACAACGGGTATATTGTCACCGTTTATATGTATGCAGAAGAGTTGAAATGCATTTCACTAACATCATTAAGTAGCCATTTTTATAAAAACAAAAAGAGCAGCGAATGCACTTTCGGGAACGCCTTCTTTGCTACAACAGGGAAAACGCGCGATTTGTTGACGCCTAACTGTCGACTGTATAAATGGACTTCACGCAGAAGGCTACCTAGGTTGGCACGCTTTAACAGCTTTGCTTGATAGTCGAGAGCCGGCCCCCACGATACCGTCCAGTTTCCTCTTTGACCATTTAGCAAGACGCCCATTCCTTGCTTGGCAGCTTGCTCATAAATTCCTTTTAGCCAAAAGCTATTTTCATAGAATTTGTACGGCGTCTCTACTATATCGAGCCATTCATCAATCTCAGAAAACGGACTTTTTTCTTCAAAGTTGAAGTAGTTATCTTCTATGTTCCCTACGTACTGAACCGTCGATTGAATAAGAGGTTTTTCATTGGCTACTCTGCTTTTAGGTGACCAATCCTGAAAGCCATCTATTGGCACGTAGCTAAACGTATGTAATTTTTTATTTTCTTTAGAAAGAGTTCGGGAAGCAAAGCTTGCTACTGAACCCGAATCTAACCCTCCGATCAAATGAGCGCCAACTTTTTTTCGCGTTCGTAGTTTGGAATTCACAGCTTGTTGAAACACTTCGTAAAAAGCTGCTTCATACTCTTCATTCGACTTTAAGCGCAATGTCTCTTGCCTATTGAGCGTGCAGTACCTCTTAAGCTGAAACGTATTATCACCCACTGTAATGGAATGAGACGGAGGCACTTGTTGAATGGCTTTGTAAACCGTTGACGATGCATCCGTCGATTCAAACGTAATGGGGATGGCTAAAAACTCGGCAAGCCATTCTTCACTTATCTCTTTTTTTACATATGGTAGAGAAAATAGCGGATTTATAGCTGTACAAAATGAGAATGTTCTGTCATCTTTATAGAAATAAAGAGTTCGGTTACCAGAAAAATCTCTGGCAGCAAACATCTTCTGCTTTCGCTCATCCCAAATGACAAAAGCGAAATCACCGACTAGAAATTTTGGCACTTCTTCTTCCCACTTCTCATACGCCAGTAAAATTAATTCACTATCCGTTATCGCACTCTCTGTATCATGAATATGTAGCTTGCGAAACAGCTCTTCGCGATTATCAATAATCGCATCTGCCGTAATGGCGAGCTGCTTTTCATAGTCATAATAAGGCAGCTGTTCACCCACGGACTCCGGTGTAATCCATTGTGTATGACTGATGAGCGCCACCTTGTCTTTTTTCCATGATCTTGTGTTATCTGCCTGATATTGTGATAAGCACTCCAGGAGACTCATCATATTCTCTTGGGATACCGGATCATCGTTCCTATGATAAATTCCAGCTATGGCACTCATTCTTTCTCCTCTCACGACATAAGATATAGGTCTTGTTCTTAATTGAGAACTTATATTTACATTTAACCGCTTCTTTGTTCTTAATTAAATACATAATAGCAAATTTATTCCTATTATGACTAGTCGTAACTTGGCTTTTCAGGATTAACTGCCAAAAACAATACTTTTATACTAGATAATACGAATCGAAAAAGAGAAGATATATGTATTTATTACCTGTTTAGGTGTGGGGAAAAGTAAATGATATGATGAAGGTTACGGTTTTAAAACAATAGAAACAAATGTAAAAAAGCATTAGTCATAATTCGACCAATGCTTTTATGGCTAGTTCGCTATTGAGAACACATGGAGCCAAGTAGTCCCATATAACAAACCAGTTTGGGTATATACCTCACTCTTTTAGAACACACCTAGAAATTTCTGTGTTTTCATTCGCTCAGGTCGTTCGCCATAGACCACATCTCCATTTGCAATGGCTTCTGCATTTTCTCTAAGCATAAACTCTTTTGCGTTTCCAAATTCTTTTTTTACAACTTCGTATGCACCTTGAAGTGAACTTTTCTCGTAGCTTTTAGCATCTGCTCCCGTTGCCACTAAGTGAACACAGCCATGCTCTAAAAACTGAAGTGCAGCTTTCTTCGCTTTGCGTCCATTTTTTCCAGTTAAGCTTTGAGCGGATACTTGTACAATCGCACCATTTTTCACCAGCTGATAAAGCTTTTGTGGATACTTTAAAATGAACTGAGAGCACTCAGGCTCGCTGATTACCGGCACAAGCTCTTTTAGCTGCAGCTCGTAGGCAATGGTTTCAAAGTCTTCTCCACCCTTATCAAAAGGCATATGAACAAAGAGATATTTTCCTTTGTCACTTAGCGTCAAATATTCTTGAGAACTGGAGCGTAAAAGGTGCGCTGTTGCTAAAATGCGTTGACCAGGAAGAATCGTAAGAGGTAAATAGAATGATTGTAGCTTTCTATTTGCTTCTTCTACAGATGTAAGAATTTGATGTTTATGTGTCCCCTGCATACTACCGTTAAAGTACGGAGTTGCTATGACGGTCTTTACGCCTTGATCTACTAACTTTTGCGCCATTTGTAAAAACTCACGCTCATCTTTTGGCCCGCTGCCAAATTGAGGTAGAATGTTTGTATAAACGTCTATCATATGTCTACTCCTTACTAATGCATTATCTATATTATTATAATCTACTTAATAGGTATTTTCACACATAGTATCCGACACGCATCGACATATGTGTTTTTTTGGTAGTAAAAAAGATGGATTAATACGCGAAATGTGCTAAAAAGGACTCGAAAGGCCTTAATTTTTTCATATACCTAACGATATAATTAGATTACAAAGTAAAAAAGCATCATATTTGGCTAAACATGATGCTTCTTTTTTATGATACTTTTTTCTCTTCAAGCTTATAATTAGCTTTTGGCTTATAAATCTTTATCGCTCCTACTAAATACTTTCCGATAGATAGACGATTCAAGAAGTATGAAACAATGATAGATAACAATAAGCTTAAAATAAAAGCAGAGATTATATATACATACATGCCAATCCATTCAGGAGGATGCATAACTTTAATCAGTGCCAAGAAAGCTTTGTGAAGTAAGTAAATGCTAAATGAATAGCTACTAATAAACATCACTATGGATGGTAAAGTCTTTAATTTCGAAGTAACATAAATAATAAAAAAGATTACACTGAGACTATATAAGATCATATCAATTCTTTTAGAGGACCATGGCACTGTCACTAGAACTTTACTAACAACTAATACAAGCATGAAAGTAATAACTGGCATAATTATTACAAACAGACGATGACGATTTAAAAACTTTAGTACTTCACTATAATGTTTTCCACAATAATAAGCTACTGTAAAATAAAATAGCCAACCAACAAAAGGGATCCAATATCCTTTTTGCCATATATATTGAGCGTATACAGTATCAGGAGATTTTATAAAATTAAAGATACTCAAATAAACTACATTTATGATAAATGAACTGACAATAACCACTTTAGGTGACCATTTGTTCAAATATCGATTTAATATAATATGTAAAAAATAGAATTGAAATATCACTAGCGTCGCATAAATATTGTCGCAATTTTCAGTCTGATTATCCTCCTTGTTTAGAGCCAAAAAGGTAAATACCTATTCAAAGGTGGCTCCATCCATTTGGGTTTTTTTTACAATTAGACTTGTGCGACAACAACAATTTGCTTATTAAGGGATGGCTTTCCCTTCAATCTTTCGAAGCCAGATATGGGCTGGTTTCCA
>NZ_KQ758696.1:0-17675 GCF_001457055.1 Priestia veravalensis
AAAAAATTGGCTCTTTAGTGTTAGTGAAGACGGTGCAAAAGCGAATGCCATCTGTTTGAGTATCGCAGAAACTGCAAAAAGTAATGGCATTGATTTCTATGAATATATAAAGAAACTTTTGACGGATCTACCGAATATCGGCATCCATCAAAATCCTGAAATTCTAGATCAATACATGCCTTGGTCTAAAATGATTCAAGCAACATGTAATAGAAGATAGATGAGGCCGTATTTTTGATAAAAAATCATAAAAATACGGCTATTTATCATGCGTACCATGAAGGTACGCTGTTTTTTATTTCGGGCTTACTAACTATGAGCTATATGGTAGAAAAAATCACGAACCAAACATGGGAGCAGTATGTAAGTGAGCATATTTTGCAACCTCTTCATATGGAAAATACAAATTTCTCAGTTACTACTTCACAAGAAAATGATAACCACGCACTTCCATACATTGAAAAAGATAAAGATACCGTTAAAATTCCGTTGCGTAACATTGATACAGTTGGTGCTGCGGGATGCATAAACTCAACGATAGAAGATATGGCTAAGTGGATTTTATTTCATTTAAATCAAGGAAAAGCTGGAGAGCATGAACTTATTACACCAAATTTACTGCAGCAAATGTATGAACCGCATATTCCAATTCCTGATGATCCGCTGCTATCTACGTCTGAAACAGCGCTCACTTGCTACGGACTTGGGTGGTTTATTAGTGCGTATCGCGGTTACAAAGTCATTCATCACGGGGGGAACATTGATGGGTTTTCAGCACTCGTCTCTTTTATACCAGAAGAAAATATCGGCCTTGTTATTCTGACAAACGCTGGAACGACTCTACTCCCAACTTACCTTGCAAATCAAATTTATGATGAGATTCTGGAGCTAGATGCAATCGACTGGCATAAAAGATCTGCGGAAGATACAGCTAAGTTTAAAGAAATAATGAAAGAGTTAGATAAACCTTTTCCACAAGTAAAAGAAACAAGCCCTACACATGAATTAAAAGAGTATACAGGAATATTTGAGCACCCTGCATATGGGAAAATTGAAGTTGATATACAAAATGACCTGTTACATTTAAAATGGGGATCCCTTCATACGGAGATGAAACATCATCATTACAATATGTTCACCGTAAAGTGGGATATTTCTTATTCAGAAATGAATTTATTAATTGCATATGAAATGGAAACCGAAGGAAAGCTATCGCAGTTAAAATTAAACTTATCACCAATGCTAAGTGCAAAACCAATTGTATTTACTAAACTCGACGATACGGATACAACGTCATAAAATTAAGTGATGATGTACTAGAAAAACAGAAGTTCAACTTTATGCTTAGGGATGAACCACATGATGAGAGTGACTCAGGTTGGTCTATATTGAGAGGATATGAAGACGACGATTATCTAAGTGACTCTGAAAACTTTCAAATTGTTTCTATCGGAGTTATTTTGAATGTCGATGATTCCATTTTGGACTTTATCCAACAACCACCCTTATGCGTATATGAAAGAAATAATGAAGTTCGTTTTTATAAAAAACTAAAAAGGAGCGGTTTCCACTCCTTTTTACTGTTCGTATTGTCTATGTTAACTTTTTATAAAGCCCGCTTTTATTTCTGTTTTATTAACTCTTCTTCAAAGAAAAAAGTACTTGGATATTTATCTACGATATAAGAGTATCTTTTCATGTTTTTCACATACTGCCCTTTTAAAATTGTCACGGATTCGTTTGATGCTTTTATGCTTACGGTTTCTCCATCCTTAAACATTTTCTCAGCCATAACCGTTCCCCTTTCTTCTATTAAAATCATAAAGTTGTTTATTTGAATTAATAAGTAAAAAAGACTCCGAGGTGGAGTCTTTTTTACTTAATTTAATTATGCTACTTTGTTAACGTTAGCAGCTTGTGCACCACGTGGACCTTGTTCGATGTCAAACGTTACTTTTTGACCTTCGTCTAAAGATTTGAAGCCTTCGCCTTGAATTGAGCTGAAATGTACGAATACATCTTCGCCGCCTTCAACTTCGATAAAGCCAAAACCTTTCTCTGCATTAAACCATTTTACTGTACCTTGTTCCATAATATTGCCTCCTGCTGTGGAATAATCCACATATGTATTACTACCCTTGTCCAACCATACTATCTTAAGATTGAAATTTCGATGGAACAGATTTCTTTTCTCTTGATTCTATACCGAACAAAAATAATTAACTTAATTTTATCATATAAAAGTTACTATAGCAAATGCAGAAAAGAAGAAAGAGCCCTATGACATTCGCTAAAAGATGATATCTTGTCATTTTCATCTCTAAACAAAACTGATTAACTAAAGAATTAGCTCTAACCAGCAAGGATTTTTAGGGATAGAAAGCACCAGAGATAAAGACTTAGGGATCACAGTTTCATATTGAGGTTCTTTAGAGTCAATAAAAACTTGGAAAGAAAACTCAGCTCATAGAGTAGCACAGAATAAAGGCAAAACAGAACGGTATAAAAATTTTTCTTTTAGAGTTTGCAAAGTTGAGAGACATAGTTTTTTTGAGATGTAGTTAATTATTTGATTAGTATCGATAAAAAGCTCGTTATATTGACTAAGGGTGTATAAAAAGAAACCTCCTGACAAAGCAACAGGAGGTTTTTAAGCTATTTTAAAACCTTTTTAGACATTGAAAATAAATGCATGTTGTTCTATAAGGAAGATAACTACCTACAGCATATAAGAAGCTTCCTAATAGAGAAATCCCACCGATTCCAAACCAAGACAAATCTAAAATAAAGCCTACCGTTACGATAAAAAATGTTCCAATAAAGGGGAATGCACTCCCTTCAATAAACAAGGAAAGAAGGACACCCCAGATTCCCCACTCTTCTACAAGGTTTATTATGGTTTCAGTCATACTCTCTTCTCCAACTATTTTTTGTATGTACTTAAGTATAGAGAAGCATTAAATGTTCAAACAGCTGCTGGAGAATCAATTTCAACTACGTCTTAGGTCTTACCGAGAGTTTAATGGTTAGGCGGATCAACACTTGAATCTACTTACATCCGAAAAAGAACCGCTAGCTATTTATATCTTTCAGCTATTCTTGTTTCTGTGTTGGAACACAATGAATACTGTTTTTGTTGAAGGCTAGTTGTGGAACAGTTAACAGCTCAGCTTGCATGGTAGAAGATGAAGGTAGTAGAAGAAATAAATTAAGTGGTGCTTCTTAATGAAAGTTTTTCTATGCTCTCAGCTCGTAATTAAAAAGCTGCTGTAAGTAAAAGTTTTCCGTTTCTGCTCTCTTGCCAGCCAGGTACTCTTCTAACCCGACTTCCGTTAATCGAACAACTCCCTCACTTTTTACGCCAGGCATTTCTTTTCCAATGTCCATCACCATGACTAAATTATAATGAGAAGGCGTTACGAGATAGCGTGCAACCGTCACATCTTTTCGTTTTCCTACATGACCATAGCGTAATACGACTTTCCAATACTTCCATTCCATAAAAGCCCCTCCTCAAAATTTTAGTGTGTTTTTAGTTTTTCATCGTTGAGATTGAAAATTCCGTTTTTAGAATCGGAATATATTTCAGAAAATTCAATCTTTTAATGGTTAATTCCATTATAAACCAAAAGTCTTATTATCTCAATAAATAATCACGAAATGATATAACAGAAATATGTATAAAAGAAAGTTTTTCGGCCTTTTTTTATGAAAAACCCATCACCTGAAACAAGGTAATGGGTTCTTTTCTAACTATAGTATTCTCTCAATTATAAACCGATTCCTTCTCACTCAAGCCAAGCGTATGCGAAGTTGAAGCATAAATCTTCTCGAAAAACGCCGGATTGTCAGAAAGCGACATGCCGTATGATGGAATCATTTCTTTAATTTTTGACTCCCAAGCGTTCATTTGATCTGGGAAGCATTTTTCTAATACTTCAAGCATGACGTGAACAGCGGTTGAAGCTCCAGGTGATGCACCTAGAAGCGCAGCTACCGTTCCGTCTGAAGAGCTTACAACTTCTGTACCAAATTGAAGCGTTCCTCTTCCGCCAGCTTCCGTGTCTTTAATAACCTGTACGCGCTGACCAGCTACAACAATATCCCAGTCTTCTCCTTTTGCATCTGGAATAAATTCACGAAGCTCTTCCACACGCTTTTCATTAGACAACATAACCTGTTGAATTAAGTATTTTGTAAGGGCCATTTCTTTAACCCCAGCAGCAAGCATTGTTAAAATATTGTTTGGCTTCACTGAGCCAATAAGATCTAAATTCGAACCTGTTTTTAAGAATTTTGGTGAGAACCCGGCAAATGGTCCAAACAGCAGCGCTTTTTTGTTTCCAATATAACGCGTGTCTAAGTGAGGTACTGACATCGGTGGTGCACCCACTTTTGCTTTTCCATACACTTTTCCATGATGCTGCTCGATAACCTCCGGGTTGTTACAGACCATGAAGAGTCCACTTACTGGGAATCCACCGATACGCTTTGACTCAGGAATACCTGTTTTTTGTAAAAGCGGTAAGCTCCCTCCACCAGCTCCAATAAAGACGAACTTAGCTTGATGGTATTCAGTTAAACCCGTATTTAAGTTTTGAACTTTAAGCTCCCAAAGTCCATCGCTTGTACGTTTAATGTTTTTTACGCTATGTCGATAGTTAAGCTCTACGTTTTTTGTTTTCAAATGATCAAATAGCATGCGCGTTAAAGAACCAAAATTGACGTCTGTCCCCTCATCAATTTTAGTTGCCGCGATTGGTTCAGTTACCTTACGACCATTCATAATAAGTGGCACCCAATCTTTTAACTTGTTTGGGTCATCTGAAAATTCCATTCCTTTAAATAGCGGATTCTTTGAAAGCGCTTCAAAACGCTTCTTCAGAAAGGAAACATTTTGGTCACCTTGTACTAGGCTCATATGTGGAATCGGCATGATAAAGTCTTTAGGATTACCAATTAAGTTACTATTTACGAGATAAGACCAGAACTGCCTTGATAGCTGAAACTGTTCATTAATATTTACTGCCTTTGTAATATCGATAGATCCATCTGCTTTTTCAGATGTGTAGTTAAGCTCACATAATGCAGAGTGCCCCGTTCCTGCATTATTCCATTCGTTTGAACTTTCTTCTCCCGCGTCTGTCAGTGACTCAAATACTTTAATTTCCCACTCAGGTGCCAGCTCTTTGAGTAACGACCCTAAAGTCGCGCTCATAATGCCGGCGCCTATTAAGATAACGTCTGTTTTTGTCTGTACGTTGCTCATGATAACCTTCCCCATCCCCTAAATTTTCAAAAAAGATGTAGATGTTCCCCTTCTTAATTAGCTAAACCGAGATGCGATGTAGGAACCTATCTTTTTTGTCACTACTATAACTATATCACAGTCTAATTGTATGATGATTAGAAACTATTCAAAAGTGATGAAAAAGTAAAAAAATTTCGCATCTAAAACACCGAAATCACTTTTAAATAGAGTGTTGATAATAATATCATACTACAACTGTAGCATCTTTTTCCAAACATTTTAATAAGTAAAACGTCTTTTATGTGCATTTTGTTCATTTTATTCACTAGATTTTGTCTTTATCTAGCAATATCCTACATAATAAGGTAGAATATAGAAAATATTAACAACAGAGGTTTTGTATGAATGAATTAAATATTGATATCGCCTCCCTATTTAGCGTATTCACAAGGGCATGGTCGCTCCACTCTAGCTCAAAATGGACGAAAGAAAATCCAGCCAAAGGTCAGTGTGGGGTCACATCTTTAGTAATCCACGACTTGTTTGGAGGAGATATTGTAAAAACACCCGCTGCTGAAGGTTGTCACTTCTACAATTGGATTAATGATGAATACTACGACCTAACCGCTTCGCAGTTTTATAAACCTATAACGTATCAGCATATCCCTTCCAAGTCGCAGTGAAGCTTTTCAAGATACAAACCCTCAGCAATATACCTATCTAAAACAGCAGGTTGAAAAAATCTTCCATATAGATAAGGTGAAAATATTGAATCATGCTCCTATTATCCAAGGTGACACAGTACTGCTTCGTCAACCGATTGACCGTGACGTTGATGATTACCTTCAAGTAGAAACGCATCCAGAGCTCGTCCGAATGTATGGTGGTACCCCTTCAGATATTCAGCCCAAAACAAGAGAGCGTACATTAAAATTTGTCGAAGCTATTCGTAAAAACAAACTTGAATGGTGCGTGGAATATAACGGTCGCTTCGTTGGTCAAGCCAGACTTATGATGAATGAATACGACAACCGTGCCCGCTACGCGATTAGCTTATTTGATCCGTCTGTTAAATTATTTAGATGATGTAGACATTTCAAATGAGCAAGGGGGGGTAGTTTCAAACGGCGCAATCTCGAAATCTGGTTATGGTGACGGAATGTATGAGGTAAAAGTAAAATATAATTGATTAAAAGAGATTGTTGGAGTGATGATTGTTTTTGAAGATGAGGAATAACGTTCTTCATCTTCTCACAGGCTAGCACCCGTGTTTCTTTTTTACTACGTGTTAACAAACCAAAAAGGAAGATAAACATTATCGTCCTTTTTGGTAATACTCGCTTACTGATTATGTATATGTTATTCGCTTTGCTTTTTAGGTGATGTTTGCAACTTTTCCAATGACTCAATCTGTTTATCAATTCCGCCTAAATCCTGCTCGATATCTGTTTTTAAACTATCGAAACGCTCCGAAATATCTTTTTTCATTCTCTCTAATTCTGCAATAATATCTTTCATCTTTTCTCCTCCGCTTTTCGTCAGTCTAACTCAACGTTTTTTACGCTGATTCGAAATAATAAACCCGTAACTAGAAAAAGAACCGTTATGCTAAGAAATAAAACTCCTGCCAGTATTTGAAAGGGGTCGCTTCCTAAATGACTAAACGGATAAGGACCATTAATAACCCAGATATACCGGTCATAATCACTGTGAATAAAGCGATATAATAACAGCGGGCTTATTAAAAAGCATCCACCTAAGAGAACAAACAAATTTGCAAAACTATTATAAAGAGCTTTCATTATGGTGCTGTCACCTCACAATCATTTGCTTTTCCACTTCTACTATCCATTTTTTCTATATAATGGCTTATCATTTAGTATTTTACAATCTTAGCATAAGTTTCTCATGCACAGTATGATTCGATTGAACCATATCATCTTACTGTGATAAGTAGTTCAATTCCCTTTTGTAAACTTAAACATACTAGCCAGCACATGATACCTATTGCTATAGCAGCTATAAGCGGAAGGTGATGTTTCAATGCGATGAAGACACCAGCAAGCATGACGATAGTCGCAGGCAAGCCAATGATAACACCCCATATAAACTGCTGAAGCTGATCGGATGATTGCCCTTGAACAGTTAATCATACTACGCTGTGAAAGCTCTTAAATGATAAAGAAATAAGTGCCAAAAATAAGCGAAATAATAATGACAAATACACCGAGAAGTACCATGCTGATGACGGCTGGGCGGAATGTCTGACTGTTAATGGCTTCAATCTTTCTCACATATGCCACAGCTGAAACAATAATCGTAACAATTCCTACTCCTACAGATAAAATGCCAATGATTGTTGCAAGTTGATCACCAAGCGGAGATAGTGTAGCTCGCATTGTAAAGTGTAGATTTGTTACTAAAAAACCCACACCAATAATTGAAATAGCCGTTCGAAGCCAAGCTAGAAACGTTCGTTCATTCGCGAGATGCTGCTGAATATACTTTGAATCTTTCGTTGTTTCTTTAGCTTTTATATCTTGATTACTCATCTCATCCCTCCTCCGTTTGATTATCCTAGTAGCTTTAGTTTTTCTTGGGCTTGTTTATTAAATTCATTTTATCGTTTTCTATTTCCTGATTCATATTAATTCCAAGCATTCATTCCGCCTTTAACATTTGTAATGTGATTGAAGCCTTTCTTTTCAAGAAGCTTGCATGCTGCTTTACTTCTCATCCCGCTTTGACAAATAACAATAACTTCTTTGTCTTTTAATAAGCTGCTTGTATTTTGGTCAAGCTGTTGAAGAGGAATATTCGTAAATCCTCGAATTTTATTCCCTCGAAACTCTCCCGGTGTACGAACATCAATATATTGTTTATTGCGATCGTTTAGTTCTTGTTTTAAGGTTGCTGTTGAATTTTCATTATGTTTCATTATACGTTTAAGTTTGAGGTATTTCCTTTCCTATAAAAGATGTATATTCCTTACTTGTTTGAACACCCTAACGTAGTGTACATATCAGCTAAGGAGTGATATGATGTTTTTCCACGTAAAAGAACTTCAATATAAAGCAAAACCTACTCAACCAGATCCCGTTTATGCAAAGAAGCTTCAAGAAGTATTAGGCGGACAATACGGAGAAATTTCTGTTATGATGCAGTATTTATTTCAAGGTTGGAATTGTCGAGGAGAGCAAAAGTATAGAGATATGCTTCTAGATATCGGCACAGAAGAAAGTAGAAGAACAAGAACAAGCAGCTCAAGACCCTGTTATTAAAAGTATTATGGGTGGAATGAATCCACAGCATGCAATTGTTAATGGTTTAGGAGCTAGTCCTAATGATAGTACTGGATATCCTTAAGTAAAGAAGGTAGATGGGCAAGTGGTCCTTCCATTGATGGACAAGGAGAGTTTTCATATATTGAAGAACCAAAAGCAACTGGACAAGCTCCTATTCTTAAGCCAGCTCCAGGTTATATTCACGGAACGCCAAAAACGAATTAAATTAAAAGAGGCTGGGACAAGCCCCAGCCTCTTTCCTACTTAAAGCTCTTCTCCATTACTTCCAATCACGCGCTGATACCAATAAAAGCTATCTTTTTTCGAACGATTTAGCGTACCGTTTCCTTCGTCGTCAAGGTCCACATAAATGAATCCGTAGCGCTTTGACATTTCGGACGTGGAAAAGCTGACTAAGTCAATTGGCCCCCAAGCCGTGTAGCCAATGAGCTCTACCCCATCAGCAATAGCTTCTTTCATTTGTTCAATATGTTTTTTCAAGTAATCGATGCGATAGTCATCATGAATACTGCCGTCTTCTTCGACTTTATCAAATGCACCAAGTCCGTTCTCCACAATAAACAACGGCTTTTCATAGCGCTCATAAAACATATTGAGCAGGGTGCGCAAGCCAACAGGATCAATCTGCCATCCCCAATCTGATGCTTCTAGGTACGGATTTTTTAAATTAGTTAAAATATTACCTACCGCTTGTTCACCAGCTGTTTCTGATCTTGCTGACACCGTTGACATATAGTAACTAAGCGAAACAAAGTCTACAAGATTGTTCTTTAAAGTATGTTCGTCTTCCGGATGGATATCAAGCTCGATATCATGTTCTTTGAAGAAACGGTTCATGTATGCTGGATAATGACCGCGCGCTTGAACATCAGTGAAGAAAAACGTCTTGCGCTGATCAGTTAGCGCTGCGTGTACGTCTTCTGGGTGCGGACTGTCTGGGTAATTAATCATCCCGAGTACCATGCAGCCAATTTGAGCCTCTGGATTTATTTCATGGCATGCTTCTACCGCTTTTGCACTTGCTACAAGCTGGTGGTGTGCTGCTTGGAACGTTGCTTCTAACAGCTTTCCTTCTTCAACCTTGTCTCGCAGCATGCCTCCGCTAATGAAAGGGCTCATTAAAATGGAGTTAATTTCATTAAACGTAATCCAATACTTCACCTTACCTTTATATCGTTCTAATACAGTTCTAGCATAGCGTGTAAAATGGTCAACTACCACGCGATTTTTCCAGCCTCCGTATTCAAGAGATAAGTGTAGAGGCATTTCATAATGAGACAGCGTTACAATCGGTTCAATATCATTTTTTCTTAATTCATCTAATAAGTCATCGTAATAAGCTAGTCCAGCTTCGTTAGGCTCTTCTTCCACACCGTTTGGAAAAATACGCGTCCACGCAATGGAAATGCGAAACGTTTTGAAACCTAATTCTTTAAATAACGCAATATCCTCTTTGTATCGATGGTAAAAGTCAATGCCATATCGCTTAGGGAAATGGCGATTTTCTTCGTCTGCTAATGCGTCTTTAACTTCTTTTGATGTCGGGAACGGCAGGTGGAGTTTCTTGCGGTCTTCAGGCTTAATTCGTTCAATCACATCGTCAACAGATAACCCTTTTCCACCTTCATCAAATGCACCTTCAATTTGATTCGCTGCCGTTGCTCCTCCCCATAAGAAATTGTCTGGGAACTTTAATGTTACGTTTGCCATATCTAAGCACCATCCTTTTATAATGTAGTGTAATTGTATATATTTTTGCTGTGAAAGAATAGGTTTCTTTGCAATTTAGACACGTGTCTCTCATAATGAAACTTGTTACACAATAAAAACATACTGTTACACAGGGAGATTAATTATGTTTTCAAGTGAAGTTATTTCAACGTTTAATGACTTAGATTATAACATCTACAATTATATTTTAAACAACGGTGAACAGGTCATCTATATGCGTATTCGAGACTTGGCAACCGCCACTCACGTATCTACCTCAACAATTTTACGTTTTTGTAGAAAAGTAGGCTGTGACGGATTTAGTGAATTTAAAGTAAAGCTAAAGCTGTATTTAGAAAGCGAAAGCGAAGAAAGTGTAAAAGGAATGAAAGAGTTCGCGTATGAATTTATGGAGCGTACATTAAAGGGAAATCTTGATGAAGTTATTACCGAAGCAGCCCATGAGGTCGTAAGAGCTAATCATGTTCTCTTCGTTGGCTTTGGAAGTTCAGGTATATTAGCGCAGTACGGAGCACGTTATTTTTCAAGCTTAGGAAAGTTTTCAATTGCGATTAATGACCCCTACTTTCCCATTAACGCTCAGCAACTTGATAATAGTATTACCATTGCGCTCTCCGTGTCAGGAGAATCCCCGCAAACGGTGGATCAAGTCACGCGGTTAAAGGAAGAAGGAAGCAAGATTATCAGCATTACCAACACAAAATCCTCTACCTTAGCGCACCTATCGCATATTGTCATTCCATACTACGCAACGGAAGAGCGTAGAGAAATCGCGAATCTTCCACTTAACATCACTACTCAGCTTCCTGTCATGTACATACTTGAAGCAACGGCCAGAGAAGTATACAAGCTGACGTAATATGCGTCGGCTTGTTAAAAATAATAGTAAATCCATTCAGGCGTATTTACTAATAACTTTTCCCAGATAGGAATGTCATCAATATCTAACACTTGATTTTCGAGCGTTTCTCCCGTTGCGAAAACAAGCTGATAGGCTGATTGATTGTTCGAAGACGCCGTTTTGTTTAAAGAATGGGGGTTTTTAGTAGCGCCCGTATCTTCTCCCCAATCTTTTAAAAACTGCTTTTCGATTTCATACGTACCGTTCCCTTGAATTCGAAGGTGATAATCACGCCAATATCCTAACTTTTCGTTGTTGCCTAAATACTCTTCTCCAATATTAAATCCGCCAATATAAGACGTATGGCCGTCAATTGCAACGAGCTTTCGATGATTTCGGTGATTTAAACTATAAAAAAGGTGAGGAAATTGCAAAGGTCGACTAAATGCAAACTCAATGCACTCTCTTCCATCTCTTTAATTAATGATGATGAAATGTCTTTCCCACCGAAGCGATCCACCGAAAATTTGACGTCCACGCCATGTTTGGCTTTTTATTTTAGTAATTCAATGAACTTCATGCTGATTGGATCATCTCGAAAGATAAAAAACTGAAGGTAAATATAGCTTTCCGCTTGTTTCATGTCTGTTAATAATGATGTATATAGCTTGCTTCCTTCTGGAAACATCGTTAGCTTTCCGGTATACGCTGTAGTTTCCCTGTATGGGTGAGCCTTCGTGTACTTTTTATATCCTTGTTTTACATCCCATTGAAAAAGCAGAAAAAAACAGGTAATCAAAAGTAAAATAACCATTAATTTCTTAAACATGCCCTACCTCTTATATCGTGTAGATACGTATAGAATTTGAGAGTGAGTGTGGTTTTATAAGCGGGAATATAAGGGAGCAAAAAACACAGCGACTGCCGTAGTTGATTTAATGCGTATTTTCAAATAAAGTAGAAATGCGTTCAAATTCTTCATCGTCTTCAATGCTAGCCCATTCGCCGTTTGGTTCAATGTGAAAGAAAAAGACGTCAATATCTTCTTCTGATTCAATCAATAGCTCTTCAACAAACGCAACAGCAACATACTCTTCTCCGTCTACGGTTAACTTTCCTAAAACTTCAACATCCTGTTCTTGTTCATTTTCATCCACAATGGTAAAAATCTCACCTGTATTCACTGTTTCCATTCGTATTCTCTCCTTTAAAAATATTTTGACCTTACTGTTTGTATACCCTGTATCCATTGTTTCATTCAAAGAGAAAACACAAAAAAGCCTACTTATTTGGAATAAGTAGGCCATGAGAAACAAAGATTAATCAATAAAGCAAATGGTGACTTTAGTATACCATAGCAGAACACCATTTAGCTAATGATTTAAAGACTATAGAATGCGAACTTTAACCGTTTTACGTCCCCATTTTAATGCTTCTTTTTGATTTGGAATAAATACATCGATTTTGTTGCCACGAATTGCGCTACCTTTATCACCCGCAATTGCAGTACCGTAGCCTTCTACCCATACTTTAGAACCTAGTTTGATTACTTTTGGGTCAACAGAAATGACTTTTAAGTTAGGGTTTTTCTTTAAATTGATGCCCGTTGCGGTAATGCCACTGCATCCTTTGCAGCTTCCTGTATAAGCCGTAGCTGTCACCGTAAATTCTTTTTTTGCAGCAGGAGCAGGCGCTTTTGCTGCTGGCTTAGCTGACGTTTTAGCCGCTTGTGGCTTGGCTACTTTTAACACTTGATTCGGACGAATTGTTGCTGATTTTAAGTTATTCCATGACTGGATGTCTTTTACCGACACTTTATGTACAGAAGCAATTTTATATAATGTATCTCCACTTTTTACTTTATATGTAGTTGACGCCGCAGATGTTGCAGTCGCTGTTCCAAACAATGATAATAGAACTAAGCTTGACGTAATAATTAGTTTTTTCATCAAAATTTTCCCCTTTTTCCAATTCGGTAAATAAAGAATACTATAGTTTTATTACAGAATTATTTCAAAGGGTTATTAGTTTTGTTACAACTTTTCTAAATAGTGTCTTTTATGTCATATAACTTAGTCAAATTGACTCTTAAGAATTTATTTTAAAGTTTTTTTATTACATTATGATATCGTTTTTAATCAAATAGTCCCCGTTTTATTAGGACTTGTAGGATTATTAGGAAAAGTAAACAAAGTTGCTGCGTTTTCAGGTATTATGCTGAGCACTCTGATGATTGCGTATAAGCTTTGGTTTGTTCAGTTCTTTCTATTATAATGTCCAAACAAAAAGAAGCTGGAACGAATGAGGAGTATACCCACTTGCAACCTGTTTTAAGCCGACCTATTAATTGGGATCTCATCCGTCAACAGTATGAGCAAATGATTAAGTTTGCGACGGCATTACGATTAGGAACAGCATCAGCAGAAGCTATTTTAAAGCGATTTACAAGGGATACGAAGCATCCAACTTATCTAGCTTTATGTGAATTGGGAAAGGCAATCAAAACCATTTTCTTATGTGATTATTTACATTTTGAAGAAGTTCGTAGAGAAATTCATGAAGGATTAAATACTGTTGAGCAATGGAACTCCGTTAACGGCTACATTTTTTATGGAAAAAACAGTGAAATTAGATTTAATTCTATAGATGATCAAGAGGTGTCTGCATTATCACTTCAATTACTTCAAAACTGCTTGGTTTACATCAATACTTTAATGGTTCAAGAGACTCTTTATAACAACAACCGGTATTGGTTAAAGAGAATGACTCCTGAAGATTTTAGAGGATTAACGCCTTTATTCTATAATCATGTAAATCCTTATGGAACATTTAAATTAAATATGAATAAAAGAATTCCAATCAATCTAAAAGTCTCATAGGGTACCAAAAACCATCAATTTAAATACTTCAAACTCATATGAGGCTGGGACATAAGTAATTCAGCCAATGATAAACCTGAACGATTGAGAGTTTCTCACTTTTAATCGTTCAGGTTTTTTGTTGATTGTGAAAACAATGTTGGAAACAGGGTGGAATGGAGCGTAGGGGACACTCGACTCCTGGCGAAAGAGAGGGAAAACGGAGATCCCGCAGCGCAGCGAGGAAGCTCAGGTTCCTCCCCGCGGAAAGCGAGTGGCCGTAGCGCAATGGAACGAACATGTTGAGACATATCAAAGAGATGGGAACAGCTAGTGTTCGTTTTTTAGAAGCCATCATTTTGTTATGTCCCAAACTCATATTAAAGTAGTTAATTTTTTTATAAAGGATGCTTTAAAAATAAACGTTTAAAAATCTAAGTTTTAATCAACAATCGCACCCTTTAATTGAATAAGAAAATAAATTCTACTGTTATTGCAAGAGGATACTGAAAAGTTGTTTTACTTTAAACCAGTATGTTCACAACTGTTCTGCCTCTTACTTTTCCTTGTAAGATGTCAGTTAAAGTTTGAGGTAACTCTCTTAATGATACTTCATTTATTATTGTCCCTAAACCTTCTGGCTTTAAGTCAGTTGCCATTCGTTTCCATAAAGTTTCTCTTAAATCTTTTGGACAATAAACCGAATCTATTCCTAATAAATTGACACCTCTAAGGATAAAAGGAAAAACGGTTGTTGGCACTTCTGCTCCTCCAGTTAATCCACTTACAGCAACGGATCCTCCATATTTAGTGTTGCTTAAAATAGATGCTAATGTCTTACCACCTACCGGGTCAACTGCACCTGCCCAGCGCTGCTTTCCAAGAGGACGAATTTTTTCTGGTGTAACATCTTCACGCGAAATAACTTCTTTTGCTCCTAATTTCTTTAAGTAATCATATTCGGATTCTTTTCCTGTACTTGCTGTTACCTGATAATTTCGTTTGGCAAGCATTAAAACTGCCATACTCCCTACGCCACCAGTTGCCCCAGTTACTAAAATAGGACCTTTTTCTGGCGTTAGTCCATTTTTTTCTAATTGATGAATTGAAAGAGCTGCTGTAAAGCCCGCAGTCCCAAAGGTCATTGCTTCTTTTAATGTCAAATTATCTGGCAGAGGTACTACCCAATCCCCCGGAACTCTTGCATATTCACTGTATCCGCCATAATGAGAAACACCTAACTCATAGCTTGTCACAATAACCTTGTCACCCTCTTTATAGCGAGAATCGTTTGATGAAGTAACCGTTCCTGCAAGGTCAATTCCAGGAACAAAGGGGTATTTTTGAACAATCTTTCCGTTTGGAATACTTGCTAAACCATCTTTATAATTTACACTTGAGTAATGAACTCGTATCGTCACATCTCCATCTGGTAAGTCATTAAAAGATAATGATTCAATATTTACTGAAAAATCTTCCTCCGTTTTATTTACGACAAGAGCGCTAAATTCCTTTGGCATCTAAAGATTTCCCCTTTCAAACTAGTTATTTAATCTTAAATCTAAATTTATCGTAATGCATTTTATACTGACTGGTCAATATATTTTATCCGGTCAGTATAAAACACTCGTACAAGTTGATAATATTTTGTATAATATTCTTAGGTTTCAAATGGAGGTTCGATTGAATGGTTAAAAAAGCTGAACAAAGACGCAAACAAATATTAAAAGCTGCCTTTCAAGCTGCATCTGAAAAAGGTTATGAATCTGTGACATTGCAGGATATTGCAGATTATGCAGAGGTAAGTAAAGGAGTAACAAACTATTATTTTGAAAATAAAGCAGATGTATTTGCTCACTTATTTGAATGGATTACGACAAGAATTTATGAAAAAGAAGCTAAATCTATTGATGAAAAGGAAACAGCAATTGAAAAGCTAGAAGCATATATAAATCAGGTCTTCATCAGTCCTAAAGAAAATAAAACTTTCTATCGTGTATACTTAGACTTTTTAGCACAGGTGAAAAATAATAATCGGTATAAAGAAATTAACCAACAATTCTACAAAAACTGTTGGTCTATCGGTAAAAATATTATCACACTGGGAATCGAAGAGAATGTGTTTAAAGTAGATAATATCGAGCAATCTGCCATTAGTATTCGGTGTATGATTGATGGTAGCTTAATTCAGTGGTTAATGAGGGATGATGACAGCTTACATAATTATTATCGAACTGTATGTTACGAATCAATTCTCCAGATCCTAAATTTTAAAAAATGAAAGCAGTTTGATAAAAGCAACCGAATATGGTGTTTTTCTTTAAACCATTTATTCCACTATTTGGCCCGTTTGCTGAATAACATGACTGTCATGTTAATACATATCATTACCAAAAACCATAGATAACTATATAGTAAAAAAAGAAGGTTTTTACCCTTCTCCCTTTTTAATTCAACCTTATTTTCACTCTTTTTAGAACTTGAAGCATACGATTTACAAGGCTACTATCACTGATTTGCATTACGTTATGTCCTTGTTTCCTCAAATAAGCATCTTTCTTAGTCAAAGAGGGACGTACTATGCATAGGCTGAACTTTTGTCCTAGGGTCCATATATGCTTTGGCGTTGTTGACTGCCGTAGGCCCTTCTCCAAAACCGGCTACAATTAGTTTGACTTTTCCATCATAAGTACAGATATCTCCAGCTGCATAAATTCCTGGGATATTTGTTTCTTGTTTTGAATTCACCACAATAGCATTCTTCTTTACCTCAAGATTCCATGTTTTAATGGGACCTAAAGAAGAAATAAATCCATAATTGACAATAACATCATCGACTTCAATGGTTTCTTTTGTTCCTTCTTTGGTATGTTCGACTACCATTTGAGTAATGATTTCATCTCCATTGATTTCATTTGGAACATAGGGAGTTTTCACTTCGACTGAAGAATTTATTAATTGTTCAATACTGTGTTCATGGGCGCGAAATTTATCTCGACGATGAACTAGAGTTACTTTTTCAGCAATTGGTTCTAACATGAGTGCCCAATCTACAGCTGAATCTCCTCCTCCAAACAGGATCACTCTTTTTCCTGCGAATTGATTCATATCTTCAACAAAGTAGTGAAGGTTAGATGCTTCAAATGCTTCAGCCTTCTCTAATTCTAATTTACGTGGTTGAAACGCGCCATTTCCGGCTGTAATAATAATTGTTTTTGTATAATGAATACTTCGATTAGTTTGCAGTTTAAAGATTCCATCTACCTGTTTGTCGACTTGTTCAACAGTTTCTTCTAAACAAATGGTAGGTTGAAACGGCTCCATTTGTTTCTTTAGCCCGTTAATTAGGTCTTGCGCTCGCACTTTTGGAAAACCAGCCACATCATAAATATACTTTTCTGGATATAAGGCTGTTAATTGTCCCCCTGGATCGGCTATACTTAGTTAGACAGAAATTTTAAGGTCAAGTAGAATTAACTATACTAATCAGTTATGAGGAGAATCTACATGACAAAAAAAGTACGTCGAACGTTTACCGAAGAATTTAAGCAACAGATCGTGCAGCTATATCAGAATGGAAAGCCTCGTAAAGACATCATTCGAGAATATGAGTTAACACCATCTTCGCTTGATAAGTGGATTAATCAAAGTAAGTCCTCTGGTTCCTTCAAAGAAAAGGATAACCTCAG
>NZ_KQ758697.1:0-17218 GCF_001457055.1 Priestia veravalensis
AGCCATATCAAATCACCTCACTTTATCCCTTGATTTTCAATATATTTTTTAACTACTTCAATAGGTGAACCACCAGTCGTCAACAAACAAAAACTTCTTGACCAAAACATTTCTTTCCATAACTTTTTACGAACATGAGGAAAATCTTTCTTGATGAGTCTCGAACTCGCACTTTTATAGGCATTGATGAATTTCGATAATTCACTGTTGGGTTGTGCTTTGAACAAAATATGAACATGGTCATTATCGTGGTTCCATTCAAGCAATGTGATATTATATTTTTCGCTCAAAGACACAAATTTATCTTTGGCATAGTCTGAAATGGTGTCATCTATTACTTTCCTTCGATACTTAACCACTAATACAAGATGATAATACATCAAGAACACTGAATGGTTATTACTGTCTAAATTCATTGTTATATCAATACTTATGCTTTATAAGACTGATTATAACATATTCAGCATAAAGGCAAAAGGAAAAGTCTTTGGGCTGTCGCCCAACCGAAATTCATCTCCCCCTTACCGTTGGGCTACGCCCTTCACACGCTTGAAGAGGGAGACTTCTTTCGGAAGTTCGTTAAAGATGCAATAATTTTATGGTTTAAGACTTTTCCTAGGAAACCTTTATACCAGTTTGCTAGTTTTCCACCTTCTTTATGCGCTTTTACTTCTTTTTCACCCGATAAGTTTTTACGGAATAAGAAGTGAGAAAGCGCTGGTACAATCGTAATCGCAACGAGTAGTGATGCTCCTAACGCGAATGCCATTGTTAAAGCAAACGGTCTGAATAATTCACCAACCATACCGCCAACAAACATGAGCGGCGCGAATACAGCAACCGTTACGAGCGTAGACGAAAGAATTGGTTTAAACATTTCAATCGTTGCTTCACGAATTAACGCGCGGCCACGAAGTTTTTCGTCGGACAAGTTCATGCGTCGGTAGATATTTTCCACTACGACAATCGAGTCGTCAATAACACGACCAATGGCTACTGTGATAGCCCCTAGCGTCATAATGTTTAGCGTAATATCAAGCCAGTTTAGTAGCAGTAGTGCCATGAAAATGGAAACTGGAATTGAAATGATTGAGATAATGGTAGATTTAATGCTGCGCAAGAACAACAAGATGATGATAACGGCGAATAAACCACCGAATAGCGCTTTTTCTACCATCGTAAATACGGATTCTTCAATCGGTTCACCTTGGTCTAGCGTTACGTCGATTGCTAAGCCATCAATCTCTTTTTCTTGATCTTTAATTAAATCTTTCACCGCATTAACAACTTCTACGGTATTTGCTTCCTGCGTTTTCGTAATTTGAATTGAAATCGCATCTTTTCCATTTGTGCGCGAAATAGATGGCACTTTACCAACCGTTTCAATTGTTGCAATATCTCCTAGCTTCACAAACGGATTTTGGTTTTGAGCAGTTGGTGTAACTGGAATTAACACGTCTTTTAAGTCTTCAATCGTTGTGATATCACCATCGAGTGAAACAGCTTCTTTCCCTGTTTCAAATTCTTTTAAGCCGAGTGATAGTGACATATCGCTTGCTTGAACCATTTCTTTGACTTTGTCTTCTGTTAAGCCAAGCTCTTTCATTTTGTCTTGATTGTAGACAAGGTTTACCTCTTCAATATGTTGACCTGTGAGCGTTGCGCCTGCTACGCCGTCGATGTTTTCAATTTTAGGAAGAACCGTGTCTTGTACTGTTGAAGATAACTCAACAATGTCTTCTTTATCTCTGCTGATGGATAACGCAACAACTGGCATCATGTTCATGCTGATCGCCATAACCGATGGCTCTTCCGCGTCTTCCGGCAGCGTGACGTTATCAAGCGCCGCTTCTAGCTCACGCTTTTTCTCATCCATATCCACACCGTACTCATATTCGATTTGAACCTGAGATACGTTGGCAGATGAGTTTGAGTAAACAGCCTTCACATCTTCTAAGCCTTCGATATTTTGTTCCATTGGTCTTGATATGTCTTCCATAACCTGTTCTGCCGTCTCTCCTGGATACACGTCCATCACGATTAGGTACGGAACAGAAATATCAGGTATGCTTTCCATTTTCATTCTTGTTCCAGCATAAATACCCGATACGGTGACAATAATCGTTAATAACCATACGGCTAACTTATTCTTTAAAACGAAATTAACTAACCCCTTCAATAACTAGCACCTTCCTTTTTGCTTAAGTGTCATGCATTCGGTATAATTTTAAACTGACTGGTCAGTCAGCACAAAATCAACTATAATTGTCCTAGTGATTATCTGTCAACTATTTTGATAAGGAACGAAAAGATACCATAACGAATTAAGAGGTTTTGGTCTCTTAAAATACGGGGAAACTAAGTGTTTAAGGAGGGTTCTTTCATGACTGAGAAGAATACACAAATTATTGAAGCTGGAATGAAGCTATTTGCACACAAGGGGTTTTCGGCAACCTCGGTTCAAGAGATTGCAACGGAAAGCAGCATTTCAAAAGGGTCGTTTTATTTACATTTTAAATCCAAAGATGATTTATTATTAGCGATCTTGCAGCATCAATTTGCCATAATTAGCGAAGCATTCGATAAACAAACAGCGACCAATCAGAGCCCTCGGGAAAAGTTTATTCACCAGCAGGCCGCATGGTTTTCACACTTTATTAACCACCGCGAATTTTTCATTATGCTTGCCAAAGAACAAGCTATTCCGCAAAATGAAACGGTTAAGAAGCTACTGTTTGAAAAACAAATGGAAGCGCACCGCTATTATCGTCAAAGCATGTTAGCAATCTATGGTCCAGACGTAGAAAAGTATTCGTGGGACTTAACGTTTCTAATTGACGGAATGATTCATTCATATATGCGCGTCATCTTGCTGTCAAATGAAGACATAGATCTAACAAAACTTGCAAATTTCATTTTGAGCAGAATGGACAGCATCGTAAAGGATATTCATAACGATACTCCCCTACTCACGAATGACAAAGCAAACGAACTATTATCTCGCTTCCTTTTTGATAATGAAACAAACCTTGAAAAAATTGTAGCCAACTTAGAAGAAGAAATTCAAAAGCTAGACGAAGAAGAGCTATTCATAACGCTTCAAGTGATTAAGGAAGAAATAATGAAAGAAAAGCCGCGAATTCCTGTTATTCAAGGAATGCTTTCAAACTTTGACGATTATCCTAGCCTCCATCATTATCGAAACGTCATTTTAGGTTATTATGCAAACAAACAATAAATTCAGGAAGCTAGTCCCCTACCTTTACACAGGTAAGGGACTTTACTCTTTTCTATGTTTGTTCCTTATTTGCTACTGTATGTTACTTCTATTTAACTTTAGAACCCAGTCTATAATCTATGAAAAGGAAAAATATATTTTCCCTCTATCTTCACTTCGCATATAGTCGATTCGCAAAGAATGCGACATTTTTCAACCACCTTTTAAACACTTCTCTTTCTCTACCGATATAGTAAATATACTGAATGAGTATCGCGATTGAAGCAGGCACATCGTTTGCCACGATTAATGATGCAATTATGGGCTTAGCGGCTCAAATTCAAGAAGTAACGGCAACCATCGAGGAAGTATCAAACGGAACTACCGCAGTAACAAATTCCATCACCCAAGTGAAAATCCGAACAAGCGGCTGGCAGCTCGCTTCAATGGAAGAGATTACAGCTTCAGCTAACTCTCTTGCAGAGTTGGCTGAAGAACTCCAGGAGTCCATTCGACATTTCAAAGCATAATGGCCACCCGCTTTTGCGGATGGCTTTTTTATTTATCCAGACAATTTTTTATGACTCTAAATTTTTAGGCAAATAGTCCGATATATGTAGTAGCTACAATATGCATTTAATTTTATTTTCAAAGGAGAAAACGGATGAATATTCTTCGTAATTTAAAGCTTTCATTGAAATTTTTCATTTTACTTACCATAGCCTCTATTTCTCTCATCATTGTTGGAACGATTGGCTACCTATCCACCCAATTCACTACTCGTGGATCTGAGATTATGTATACGGAACAATTAATTCCAAACAGCCTTGTTCAACAGATTCAGACCAACAACCGCGCGCTAGATACGTTTGTTTTAGAAATGATGATTACAAAGGAACCAAGACGTAACGGAGAGCTGAACACTCAGATTACTAGTATCCTTCGTACACAGGACAAAAACTTAGAAAAACTCAAAAAAATTAAGATGTTACCAGAGCAAGAAAAAGCACTAGCATCCTATGAAGATAAGCTTGATGAATTGCGAGACTTACGCAATCAGACAATTGAGTTAGCAACCACAAATAAAAAGGACGAAGCATATGAGTTATATACAAGCGAAGTCGCCCCTGTTCGTAGTTTTGCGAATCGCTATTTGGCAACGCTTCAAGAATTAAATACACAGCAAGCCGAAGTTATCTATAAACAAAACCAACAAGATGCTAAAGAAGCAACAAATTTAACAATGATTGTAGCAGGTGTGGCGCTTCTTTTATTAATAACTATTGGCACCTTTATTGGTCGCTTAATTGCACAACCAATTCGAGAACTGCGCACGTTAGCCTTACAAGCAGCTGACGGTGATTTCACTGTCAAAAGCACTTACAAATCAAAGGATGAAATTGGAGTTTTGACAAATGCGTTCACAGATTTAATTCAGAATACTCGACGCGTCATTCAAACTACCAATATGACGTCTGAGCAGGTCGCAGCCTCTTCACAGCAGCTTAGCGCCAGCGCTCAGCAAAGCACGGCGGCAAGTCAGCATATTTCAAGCGTGATGCAAGAATTAGCTGATGGTGCAACGCAACAAGTCGGCTCTGTTGAAAAGTCAATGGCAGTTATTGAGAATATGGCAATGTCCTCAAGCGTTGTATATGACCATATCGACAAAGCAGCTACAACAGCTAAAGAAGCATCTCATTTATCTGCAGAAGGTAGCACAGCCATTCAAACGGTTAATACACAAATGAACTCTATTAACGATACGGTCATTGGCTTATCAACCGTGTTTCAAAGCTTAGCCGAGCGCTCAAACGAAATTGAGCGTATTAACGAAGTGATTACAAATATTGCGGGCCAGACAAATCTCCTGGCGCTAAATGCAGCAATTGAAGCTGCTCGTGCTGGTGAGCACGGGAAAGGATTTGCAGTTGTTGCCGCTGAAGTGCGTAAATTAGCTGAACAGTCAGCTCAATCAGCCGAGCAAATTGCAGCGCTTGTTACACTTATCCAGAATGAAACGAAGCAAACTACAGAGTCAATTGACTCCGCTTTAGCAGAAGTAAAAGAAGGAATGGACGTAACAACAAAAGCCGGTACGTCGTTTGCAACAATTAACAAGACGGTAACGGATTTAGCGGCTCAAATTAAAGAAGTGACCGCAACGGTAGAAGAACTATCGATTGGTACCGCTCAAGTAACGCAAGCTGTTTTTGAAGTAAACGGCGTCGCCGAAGAAGCAGCAAGCAGTACACAAAATGCAGCTGCTGCAACGGAAGAGCAGCTTGCTTCGATGGAAGAAATAACAGCTTCCTCTACTGCTCTAGCAAGTCTTGCACAGGAACTCCAAGAATCAATTCAACGATTCAAAGTCTAAAAAAAGAGGCTGAGACATAAGTAATCCAGCAAATGATAAACCTGAACAGTTGAGAGTTCCTGACTTTTAATCGTTCAGGTTTTTTGCTGATTGGGAAAAACTAGTTTGGAAACAGGAGCGTAGGACACTCGACTCCTGCGGGAAAGAGAAGGAAAACGAGTGGCCGTAGCGCAATGGAACGAACGTGTTCTGCCAACGTAAAGAAGTGAGAAAAGGGCGTGTTCGTCTTTTTGGAAATTTGTTTTGTTATGTCCCACCTTCTTTTTATTTTTCAGGTAACTAGTTCTTTTATCTTATTTTATACACAGAATTAGATAAGTTTATTATCCTTTTAAACTCTCTTCCGATAAGAAATATAGATATTTAGAATGATAAGGAGATAGTCAAAATGAAACCATACAAACCGTTACTAATTGCAACACTTAGCGTTGGCCTTTTAGCTACGCCGTTTTCTTCACTTTCATCATCACCAGAGCACGTAGAGGCAACTGAAACAGCATCGGCACTACTTACGCAAAAAGCGAAAGAAATGCTGGGTGCCCCTCACACAACAGGGGGAGAATCCCTTGAAGAAGGGTTTGATAGTTCAGGCCTCGTACAGTATGTTTGGAAGCAAGCCATTAACGTTAAACTTCCACGTACATTAATAGAGCAATCACAGCTTGGTGAAACCATTTCTCGTGAAGAAATTGCACCTGGTGATTTAGTATTCTTTAGCTCAAAAGAAGATGGAAGCGTGACAAGCGTAGGGATTTATGTAGGCAATGGCGATATGATTTACCCTTCCCCTTCTAAAGGAAAAGTAATTCAACAAAATTTTGCAAACAGCTCGTTTTGGTCACCTAAATTTGTGACCGCAAAACATATTACGTCTTCACCTGAAATCGCAAAAGAAGATCCGTTAGTTGCAGAGGCACTTAAACTCATTGGCACACCTTACGTATTTGGCAGTGATTCAATTGAAGAAGGCGTTGATTGCTCAAGTTTTGTTCAGTATGTATTTGAGCAAGCTAAAGATATTTATCTTCCACGCTCAACTGACCAGCAGTGGAAAGTAGGAACCGAAATTGCAAAAGAAGATATGCAGGTTGGAGACGTGATTTTCTTCCAAAATACGTACCGCGAAGGTATCTCACACGTTGGAATTTACATTGGAGGAGGTCAATTTATTCACGCTAAACGCAGTGAAAACGTCGCGATTGACTACGTGTCAAACAGCTATTGGACGTCTAAGTTTGCGGGAGTCCGACGCTTTGAAGGGTTATCTTTACCGAAAGAAGGCCCCGTTGTATCCACCGCTACGAAATATATCGGAGAAGTGCCTTATCTAAGCGGTGGGACAACTCCTGATGGCTTTGATACAGGTGGATTTGTACAGTACGTATATAAAGAAGCTTTAAACGTTGACTTACCTCGCTACGGATCAAGCCAGTGGAACGTCGGTACACCGGTTGAGAAAAATAATCTTCAACCTGGTGACATCGTGTTTTTTAAAGCCTCTACTTTAAACCCGGCTATTTATATCGGCAATGACTATGTTGTTCACGTCACACCATCAAAAGGCGTAACGGTGACAAATATGAAGGCAGATAGCTATTGGGCACCTAAATATTACGGGGCAAAGCGCATCGGAGAAAGCTAAACATTCTTCTAGAAATTTGAATAATCCCTCTAAAGGTGGTAAATTTTTTAATAGGAATATCTATTATACATAACCACTAAGGAGCTTTCTTATGACTGAAGCAAAGAAAAGCATGTTTTTAAGCATTATTTACGCCGTCATTATTTTAAGCGTTTATTTCTTTAACTTACCGCTATGGATTGCGCTAGTCATCCTGGCAATTATTATCGCATTTGAACTGTTCTTAGCTATTAAAAAAGGCGACAAATTTAAAATGAGTATTAACGCCGTTACGCTTGGACTCATTATATTAGCTGCGATTATGCTGTAAAAAGAGACTGAGACATAAGTAGTTCAGCCTCTACTATACCTGAACGATTGAGAGTTCATCACTTTTAATCGTTCAGGTTTTTTGTTGATTGGGCAAAACCAGTTTGGAAACAGGGTGGAATGGAGCGTAGGACACTCGACTCCTGCGGGAAAGAGAGGGAAAACGGAGATCCCGCAGCACAGCGAGGAAGCTCAGGTTCCTCCCCGCGGAAAGCGAGTGGCCGTAGCGCAATGGAACGAACGTGTTGAGACAAACCAAAGAGATGGGAACAGCTAGTGTTCGTCTTTTAGAAGCCATCATTTTGTTATATCCCAAACTCTTTTTCTTATGTTTAATCTTCTGATTCAATTTATGTCTAACAATAGCAAAGGAGCTGGGCGGGTACCCAACTCCTCTTTTAATTTCTAACTTTCCATATATTTTACAACCGCCATCTCTCTTCCAAAGCGGTTTCCCTCATCCGTAAACCCAAGCGATGCGTAGAGCTCTTGTGCTCTTTCATTGTTTGGGTGATAGCCGACTTCATCCATTTGTTCCCCTTTCATAATAAGGGAACGCACACATTTAGGCAGACGTTCCCTCCTGTTTCACTGCTGAGATAACGATATACGTAGTTGTCATAATGAACGCTCCTTTACCAAACTACTTTTATTTTAAATATTCAGACTAATGATAACGTAGATAACTATTTTTCACCATTTTCTTTACTACTCATCTGCTTTTTTAATAACCTGTCCCTTTCAACCTACTGATTCAACCGGTGGCTGATAGCGCGACTGCTTTAAAAGATAGTCTAAATATATCTCTAAATCAAATTGATCCTCTGTAATAAAATCCTCTAACGTTAACTCATTCTTTTCCTTCATCTTCCTTTCTCCCTTCACCGTTTTTTCCGTTTATTTAGTTGTTTAAATTCATTATGAAGGTTTTAACAGAAAAGGGAAATGCTTTCTACAAAAGTTCCTATAAAGATATAAAACTTGACATATTCATCTCATTCGACAGCATTAGCCTAAAAAAAAAAGCAACACAAGCCCTGATGTTCCTTTTTCTATCAAGTTGTTTAAGTTTTGGTAAAGCATTTCACGGTTCGGAAGCCTCGTTAGTCCATCGTGGAACGCTTCAAACTCAAGCTGTTTTTCCATACGCTTACGCTCAGTAATATCCGTATGCACAGCAATATACTCCACAATGTCACCTTCAAGAGTAATAGCTGGTGTTTTCTTCGTTTTCGAACCAAATTTTCGTTCTGCATGTACTTCCACTGATCCATCTAAATTAACCGGACCAATGTATTCAAGCTCTTCAACCGTTTTACCTGTACTCTTACCGTTTACGAATACAGTTCCATCAAAGTAATCAGAGTATAACGAAACGTAATGATCTCCCCAATCAAAGTCAGCACTTATTTCTTCATCGCTATCCGTTGACTCAATCGTTTGTTTCATTTCAACGGTTCCATAATCACCTTTTGTAGACAATTTCATTTCGTGTTCTCCAGGTAAAAATGGTCCAACTGTTTGGGATTCATCTGCATTTTTGATAGTATCTACTTTTTGATTATCAATGTAAACATCTGCTTTTTCCAAGTTAGACGTTACTTCCGCATAAGCAGGCTGAACACGAATCGTGTAATGATCAAATAAGATCCATTTCTTGCCGTTAGATTCGATTTGAACGTGTGAAGAGGTAGCTTCATCACTTGTTGCCATTTGCACACGATTTTCATATACATCTGCATCCTTTTTTAACCCTTTTGACATTTCTGTCAGCATTTTTGGATTGTCATGTACATATTTAACAAACTGCTCAACTTGCTGATCACTAGCTTTTAATTCAATCTGACCTTCATTCACAAACTTTTTAACCGTTTTGATGTCTTTATGTTGAACAGCTTCTATGAATGTATCTGAAATGGCAGTTGGTGACATAACCTTTTTATCAACAATGTAGAACCCTCCAAATGCTATCGCACCTAAAGCCACAACAGTAGCTGTGATAACTTTTGCTTTTAATCCCATTACTTTCTTCTGAACAGGGGGTGCACTTTCAGTAGTAGCTGTTTTGGAAGGATTCACAACTTCTCCGCATTCGGGACAAAACGTTTGTTCTTCATTCATTTTATAACCGCAATTATTACAATAACTCATCTTTTATTCTCCTTCACATGAAAAAGCACCGTCTAGCCACGATGCTTTTTCTACGATTTACTCTAATGTGTTACCAGTCACCAAACGTATCCTGCATATTAGAACCCAGACTAGAAACAACGGCTTCAATTAAGTGTCGTCCAAAAAGTACAAGTAAAATTGCCATAACGATATAAGTAAGTAGCGTACCATAGACACTATCTAAGCCATTTGAGTCACTGTGCTTAAAGCTTAAAATTGTAAATGCTACTGTTAGAAATAATCCTAGGATTCCAAAACCTAAGATATATGAAAATAGTGAAATCTCTAATAAAGCGAATACTACACCCACAAGCATCACCGCTGTTGGGGCAATTAAAAATGCACCAAAACGTGCAAAGACATCTTGAATAGAAACATTAACCTTTGCTAGCTTAACAGCTCCAAAAGTTACAAGAACAATTGCACCAATACATAACATAGAAATAAGTCCATTAATAATAACAATATCCGTGAAATCCAACTTAACTACATTCTTCAAATCTTCTCTTAGATCTATAAAATCTGAGCCTAGCAAAGGCAATAGTAGAACTGAAAATTTATTAAGCACTTTATCTAAGATAGAATCAATTCCAAGATAAATCATTAGCGGTATGCTGATAGCAAAAAGAATCATTGTAATAAGACCATTAATAAACTGTTCTCCACGTACTCCTTGAGCCGTTGCAGTTGGGTTTTTTAAGCCTTGCATAAAGTAACCGATGTACAGTTTTGAAATTTTCTTTGCGTTTTCTACATGTTGATTCGGTTGTTGTGGCACTTGTTGTTGTGAATAGTTCGGTATTGGTTGTTGTTGAGCTGGCTGCTGAGTTGGCACAGCCTCTACTCCTGCTGCTGCTTGCTGAGCAGCCACTGCTTCTAATTTTTTTCCACACTTTACGCAAAATTTTCCGCCATCGTTATGATGACCACAGTTTAAACATTGCATTTATAAAATCCTCCCTCTAGATGTTATGCTACTTTTAATTTGTTTCAGTCGTTTTAACAAGCTTGTAAACACCTAGTTCTCCGTCACTATCTTTTACTTGATGAACCGTATTGAAGTTTGCTTGTTTACTAGTTCCATCAGCATATGAAATTGTATACTCTTCATATGTAGAGACTTCGTATAGACCGTCTCCTAGATCTTTTACGTTTTTCACATCAAACGTATGTAGCTCTTCCGTAATTCCTTTTTCATTTAGATACGCTGTGTAATCTTTTTGTTCTTTATACTTTGGACCATTGGGGTCAATATAAGGTGATGCGATAGAGAAATCTTCGTTATTAATAGAAGAAATTGTTGCGTCCATATAGTTGGCCATAAACGAACCAATTTCGTCAGATGAATAGTTTGCTTGCCCTTCTTCACTTTCGTCTTCCGAACTTTCATTCACAGTCTCTGCTGTCTCTACTTCTTCGCTTGTTTCACTATCTTTCTTTGATGATGAGCTAGCGCTTGTTTGATACGTTTTTGGCTTATCTTCCATGACTTCTTTCACTTTTTTCGATAACTCACCGTATGTGCTAGAAGCGTTATGAACTAACCACTTTTCTTGTTTTTCATCATAAATTAGCGTGTATTCCATAAAGGTATTTTGCTTGCTCATTTCTGGAATGTCACCTTGGTAGTAATAAGCCTCTTCGTATTCTTGAAGCCCATATACGGTAGCCGTCCAGTCTCCATCTTCATATCGAATATCCATATCATCTAAATTAAACGTCGTGCCAATATACTTGTTTTTATACAGACGACTAATATCTTGATCATAGCTAATGTTTTCTTTTAAATTTGCTAAGTGATTTGCGGTTACATTTACAGCTTTACTTGGGTCTTGAGCCGTGTATGCACTTAACCACCCTTTTGTTGAACTCACAATCGTATCAATCAGCGCATCTTGTGTTTTTTTATCGGTGCCAAAGTTCACGTACACTTCTGACCCATCAATTGCGTGATTAGCAGTCGTAGCTTCTCCCCAAGGAAGCTTAGCTTTTACTTGTAGCTTCATAGAACCTTCTGTTAGCACTGGACCAAACGTATCTTTTTTTGCTAAATCTACGCCAACGTCTTTTCCATCAATCAATACGTTAGACGAAATCTCTGCATCTTCAATTCCGGTATACACCGTAACATCCGAGCCGTCTAATGAAAGGTTAACGTTTTCTGTATCCACTGTATTAGTAAGCTCTACGTTTTCTTTAGCTACTAAGTCCACAAAATCAGCTTTTAATTTACCTTCAATTTTATAAGTACCAGGCAAATAAGGACCGTATGTGTCTTTAAAATCATCCGATGTTGCCGTATCAATCTTTTTACCATTTATGTATAATTCCGTATTTTTGTAATTAGTGCTAATGTCGACATATACAGGGTCCACTTGAACTGAATACTTATCAAAGATAAGAGCTGTTTTACCACCTTTATTTAGCCTAATAGGACTATCTTCTAGCTCATTACCTAATACGCTCACAGCTGAGCCATCCATTGATGCTGACTGTCTCTTTAAAAACTTAATAACGTCTTTTCGTTCATCAGGGTTTTTCTTAAAGTAGCTTACAAAGCCTTTGACATCCTTTTCTCCAATCTTCAAACTCGGATCTGTAGATGTTAGAAAACTAGCAACCTCTTTTTCATCTTGTTCAATAAGAGCCGTTTCAAAGCGATCAATTATTTTATCTTTATCAGTGGCTGCTTTTCCGTACTGATACCCACCGAATAATACTACGATAGCAGCACTAACTGAGATAATTAACGCCTTTTTCTTTTTCGTCATTGGTGACTTTTGTGTATGTCGTGAATTTGTGGTTACCGTTTGCTCTGTGGGCTGAGCTAACTGTTGCTCAAACGGTTCTCCACAGTTTTGACAAAACTGCGCTCCTTCTTGTTGGTTTGTTCCGCATTCTTTACAAAATGCCATACGCATAACCTCCTTTTTTAAATATAAAATAAGTAAAAAGAATCATGAAAAAATACCCATCATTTATCCACAGTTCTTTATATCGGTAGGTTTCTCTAACTTTTAACCATTAATTTTCTATTTTTAACAATCACATCCAGGCCAACAACTTTTTAATCTTAAAAGACGAACACTAGCTGTTCCCATCTCTTTGATTTGTCTCAACACATTCGTTCCATTGCGCTACGGCCACTCGCTTTCCGCGGGGAGGAACCTGAGCTTCCTCGCTGCGCTGCGGGATCTCACGTTTTCCTCTCTTTCCCGTAGGAGTCGAGTGTCCTACGCTCCATTCCACCCTGTTTCCAACATTGTTTTCACAATCAACAAAAAACCTGAATGATTAAAAGTTATGAACTCTCAATCGTTCAGGTATAGTAGAGACTGAACTACTTATGTCTCAGTCTCTTTTTTTAGTTAAGATAATCCCAATAGTTTCATAATCATTAAAATCAGGATTCCAACGACACCAAAGTCAGAGTCACCAAAGGTTGTTCCTTCAAATCCAACGTCTCCCATAAATACTAATAGAAGAGCTGGAATGAAGCTGATGATTAAACCGTTACAGAACGCTCCTGCCATCGCCCCTCTACGACCACCCGTTGCATTCCCGAATACACCGGCTGCTGCACCTGTGAAAAAGTGCGGCACGAGACCTGGTACGATGACTTTTAAACCTAGTAGAGGTAAGAAGAACATGGATAATAACCCTGCAATAAAACTGAATAAAAACCCAATGATCGCTGCATTTGGTGCGAATGGAAAGACCGTTGGACAGTCAAGCGCTGGCTTCGTGTCAGGCGCAACCTTATCCGCAATCCCTTTAAACGCCGGAACGATTTCAGCAATCAGCATGCGAACTCCGGCTAAAATGATGTACACACCTGCTGCAAACGTAATAGCTTGAATGAATGAAAACACAATAAAGTTTGATCCGCCGGATAAAGTAGATTCAATGTACTCTTGTCCGGCAAACAGTGCCACAACTAAGAAGAAAATCGTCATCGTCAGCGAAACCGCAACGGACGTATCTCGCAAAAAACCTAAAGATTGAGGGACTTTGATTTGTTCCGTTGTTCTTTCTTTGTTCCCGACTAATTTTCCGACTTTCGCCGATACGAAGTAACCGATTGTTCCAAAGTGTCCGATGGCAAAATCGTCACTTCCCGTAATTTGACGCACATACGGCTGAAGGATAGCTGGGAATAATACCATACATAAACCTAAAAGTATGGATCCAATCAGCACGAGTGGAACTCCTTGAAGTCCACCAATCGATAATGTGGCTGCAATTAAGCAAGCCATGAACAGCGTGTGATGTCCGGTTAAGAAAATATATTTGAAACGAGTGAACTTTGCTAATAGAATATTAGCAATCATCCCAAACACCATAATTAAAGCGGTGGATGTGCCGAATTTACTTTGAGCAGCCGCGACAATCGCTTCGTTATTTGGAATAACGCCTGCCACGTTAAAAGCTTTATCAAACATATTGCTGAAAATATCAAGCGATCCCGTTAATACGGCTGCTCCCGCTCCGATAATGATAAAGCCCATAACGGTTTTTAACGTACCGGACACAACGTCCGCGGTTTGCTTGCGCTGAAGAAGTAAACCAACAAGCGCAAACAAACCAACGAGAATGGACGGTGTTCCTAAGATGTCTTTCATAATAATGTCTAACATAGTCTGACCCCCTTATTGATCAGGAATTATGAAACGATTGGCTCTAGCTTTGATTTGATTTCTGGAATGCTCATCATATTTTCCAACGTCACGATTTGACGCGTACCGTCGTTTAATTGACCGACAATATCAGCAGCTCCGATGAATACATCGGCCTTTTCCGTTTTTGCTGATGCTAAATCCGTGTGGTCCACCTCTGCTGTTTTCCCCATCTCTGTTAACGCTTTCTTTACGTTCATCTCCATAATAAAGCTGCTTCCTAATCCATTTCCGCATACAACCATGATTTTCATTTACATTTCCTCCTCTGAATATTGGTTAATATAAGTTAAAATATGTTCAACGCTTGAGCTAGCAATGATATCTTCAATATTACTTGGTTCACCTAAAAGCTGCGTCAGCTGAACGAGCGCTTTTAAATGTGACTCATTATCCGTTGCGGCCAGCACAATGATAATTTGAACCGGCTTGTTTCCTCCAAAATCCACTGGCTCATCTAACTTTAATAAGCTCATAGACAGTGAGCGAACTCCGTGTTCAGGACGAGCATGTGGAATCGCAACCCTTGGCGTAATAACGACATAAGGTCCTGTTTCTTCTATAGAAGTAATCATAGCTTCCACATAGCTTTTTTCAATGGCGCCAATCTTCAAAAGCGGTGCGGCTGCTTCTTCAATACTTTCTTGCCAACTTGAAACGCTTGGCTTCAGCTGAATCGTTTCAGCCGTCAATAATTCCTTAAGCACAGGCTTTTCCACCTCCTCTAATGAATACTTCGTTGTTTTTTGCATGTGCGTCTGCAGCTGCCACTGAAGCGCGCTCTGCAGCTCTTTACGCTGATGAATTGTCGCGTAGCTTTCAATGACCTTCATAACCGCTTCTAAGTCCACATGATTGGAAGTATAGCCGTACAGTTCCTGCATGACGTGCTGCTTTAATTTTTCTTTATCCTCTACGCCTAAAATCGGTGGAACGACAAACAGCAGTGCGTTCGTTCGTAAGTGAACGGTTGAAAAGATAAGATCATAGCTTAATGAATACGTCGACATCTCGCGAACAGACAAAGCGTCCAAAAATAAAAGATCTGGAAAAAGTTCGCGCAGTGTATAAATAAGGATATTACTAATTCCTACGCCGTTTGGACAAACGACGATTGCTCGCTTTCTACCATCTAATGTTGTTCCTTGTCTTCTTAACCACCCGCCAAAATAAACGGTAAAATAAGCAACTTCGCTTTCAGGTATCGGGCAGTCAAGTTCTTTCCTCATCGGCCAAAGCGATTTATTCGTTAAGTGATATAGCTCTGGATACACGTTCTTAATTCGCTCAACCATCGTATGAGCAGGCGTAAGCTGATACTTCATGCGATAATACGCAGGCTTAAAGTGAACAAATAACTGCTGATACAGCTCTTTTTTATCCTGCAGTTCAATACAAGACAAGCGCTCAAATTCATCAATAACCGAAAGCAAGCAGGTTTCAATCAGTTCATTTTCTTGAAAAGGAGAAACGTCTTTTGTTCGGTTCATTCCAAGTAAATGAAGCGTTGCATACAGCTTGTCATCCTTGCTCCAAGCCGGTGAGAACACTTGGCTATTTGTTAATGCTTCGACTACCTTGTACTCATTTGTTTCAATTAAAGGTTGCCAACTCTCTTGGTATGGCAAGGTGTCACCCTTACAAATTAATTGGTCTAGTGCTAAAAATAAAAACGATAGCTCCTCTAGCCTTTCATCTGTAAAAGACACGCCAAGCTGATGTTCCGCTCCTTCAAGCTCACTTTGAATATGTTTAAGCTGAGCTTGCTTCGTTCCCCAAATGCACGTAACAACCGGCTGACTGCTGCCGTTTTGCAAAAGCTCATGAATGATTTGCTCAAGGAGATAAAGCTTCGACTCATGCTCGCCTTTTATGACATATCCTTTCACTTTTGAATAGTGAATATCTAGACCATAGCTCTTGGCTTTCTTTTTTAATTTTTGAAGGTCCTTCAACACGGTATTTCGCGAAACGCCTACCGCACTTTGAAAATGATAAACGGACAGTTCTTCCTCACTAAGAAGCAGCATTAGGTAGAAAACTTGTTCACGATCACTTTCTGAAAACACGTAGCTTTGCTTTGTCAGTTTTGCCTGTAAATCTTTCACTGGAAGACTAGCAATCAAGTAGTACCCTACTTTTCGATCAAACTGAATAGGTTCATAGCCGTGCGCTTCTAACCAATCATTTGCTTTTTTCATCCCATACTGAACTTGTCTTCTTGTCAGACTGGTCTTTTCTTCAAGTTCTGCCATCGTTAAGCTTTTTACCTGCTGCAAGTTCTGCAACAGCGCTGCGCTTCGTTCATCTAAAACCATGTTGTGTTCCTCCTTATCTCTACAATACGCTATAACCACAGCAAAGAAAACGTTTTCTAAAACCCTTTCTTGTTCTCTCCACTGCACACAAATATACTCTGCCGTTATTGTAACAAACTTTTTGTTGTGGGCTTTTCTTCTTTTAATAAGATGTAGTCAAACCTCTAGTTAAAAAGGCAAGTATGGAATATTGTGCACCCTCTTTCCTCTTTCAAAAACAAAGAGCGAAAAGGTGTGAGACCCATACGAGGTTAGCTTAACGCGAGTCCCATGGAAAGCAAACAAGCCGGAGTGAAAATCATGACTCGTTGCGTGCGTTCTCCCCTCTTCCACACTCAAACAATACATAGAAGTAATTGTTTTCCCTTCTATTCCAGATAGCCCATGATTGAAACGGAGGATGCAAGACTCCTGCAGGACTAGCGAGTGTTCTGAGATCCCGCAGTTTACGAGGAAGCTCAGGCCGAGCCCTGCGGAAAGCGAGCAAGCCGGAGTGAAAATCATGAC
>NZ_KQ758698.1:0-17138 GCF_001457055.1 Priestia veravalensis
TTAGAAGCAATCATTTTGTTATGTCCCAAACTCTTTCTATTCTCCTCTATACCTTCAGCTCACCATGCTCCAGTCCCGACTTCTCAACTTGAATCGTCGAATGCTCAATGCCACACTGCTCGTTCACTAAGTTCAGCGCTTTTTGTAAAATAGCCTGGCAGTCCTGGTCGTCACTTACTTGTAAATGACAGCTAAAAGAATGAAGTCCCGATGTAATCGTCCATACATGAATATCGTGAACACCTTTTACGCCATCAATTTCTTTAAGTAGTTCCTTGATTTTATTTATATCTACGTGTGCAGGCGAACCTTCCATTAGGATATGAAAGCTATGAGTTAATACTCCCCACGCACTTTTTAGAATTAGGAGTGCAACCACAACGGAAATAATAGGATCGGCAATATACCAATTAAACAAAAGCATGAGCAGCCCGGCAACTAATGCTCCCACAGAGCCTAAAGCATCCCCTAACACGTGTAGGTATGCACTTCGCAAATTAACGTTATCCTTTACGTCCCCTTGTCGTAGCAGCGACCACGCACTAAGCAGGTTAGCACCTAAACCAATGGCTGCAATAATCATCATTGTACCACTCGCAACCGTTTGTGGATTTAATACTCGTTCATATGCTTCATAAATAATAAAACCTGCGATAACAAAGAGAGTTACTCCGTTAAACAAGGCAGCTAATACTTCGAAGCGATAATACCCGTACGTTTTTTCAGATGAAGCTGCACGGTTTGCAAACCAAATGGCTACAAGACTCAGTGCTAATGAACTTGTATCCGAAAGCATATGACCACTGTCTGATAGAAGAGCCAAGCTATTTGTGACAAGTCCTCCAATGAATTCTAAAATCATGATACCCGCTGTAATACATAAAGCAATAAGCAACCCTTTTTGGTTGCCTTCACGCTGCATATCAAAGTGTTGATGACCATGGTGATCATGGCCGTGATGGTGATGATGGTGGTGACTCATTCAATCTCCTCCCTATTCTTCATGCACGCATTCAATATGCTGAATCACTTGATTTAAAATACCTACAACATGTTCGTCTGCATATGTGTAAAAGTATGTATTTCCTTCTCTTCTGTATTTCACTAATCGTAAATTCCGCAAATAGCTTAGCTGGTGGGATACAGCAGATTGTGAAATATTTAATACTTCTGTCATATGGCCAACGGAACATTCTTCTTGAAATAGTAAATATAAAATTTTCATTCGTGTCGGATCAGAAATAGCTTTTAGCATGCGAGATGCTTCGTCGACTGTTCTGTCTGATAAAAAGTGATGGTCTTCTCTCTTCATTAAAGATTCCCCTTCCACAACATATGACATTATATGAGCATATGCTCATATACATGATTGTAAATTCAATAAAAATATTTGTCAACTGTTACTATTTCCAGAAATACTGTTTTCATTACTAAGGAGTCGCACGCTCCTTCGCTTCATTATTTTTGTATTTAATCGTTTAAAACTAGATACAGCGTCTGCAATTTCTAGGCTAAATCAACAATTTTAAAAAAATAAGCCTAATTTCAAAAAAAAGCTACACAAAATTCAGAAAACTGTTATATAATACAATTAATAATAATAATCTGTATTAAAACAGACTGAGAGGAGAAATAACAATGAGCAGACAAGAGCGCAAGAATATGATTATGTTTATTGAAACAATTAAGGGGTTTGATCGTGAGACGTTAATGTACATGACGGATGCTGATATTGAGCATGTTTATTCATCCGCATACCGACTATATGAAGAACACTTAGACATGTGAGCGCATATACTCTTTTTAGGTTATAAGCGCCATTTTCACTATTCCTTCTGTAGCTATTCCATGTTATACTTTTGTTACTAATATATTCAAAAAAACTTTATAACAATTGTAAGACGTGCTGCTATCGCTGAGATGGCAGCTTTTGTGCTTTTTTAGGGGTAATGATTGTGATTATTCTTCTCAACTACTACATTATAGGAGGCTTTTTATGGAACAAACATTAGCAAAAAAACAAGAGAACCAATCGACTTCTTCATTTCTTGCTGGCATGCAGACACACGGTGAATTGATTGCTGCTCTTGCAAGCGGCGTGCTTATTTTAGTTGCTTGGCTTTTATCAAAACAAGATGCTTCGACCTTATCTATTACGTTATTCATTCTGGCTTATGTTATTGGAGGATTTGCCAAAGCTAAAGAAGGTATTGAGGAAACGATTGAAAATAAAGAACTAAACGTGGAAATGCTGATGATTATTGCAGCCATTGGTGCAGCTGTGATTGGCTACTGGACAGAAGGTGCCATGCTTATCTTTATCTTTGCACTAAGCGGAGCGCTTGAAACATACACCATGAATAAAAGTAGCCGTGAAATTAGTGCTTTAATGGATTTACAGCCTCAAGAAGCAACGCGCTTAAACGGAGATCATGAAGAAGTCGTAGCCATTTCTGAACTACAAGTGAACGATACGTTGCTCGTGAAGCCTGGTGAACGTGTACCGGTAGATGGCATTGTCTTATCAGGTGAAACAACGATTGATCAAGCAGCCATCACGGGTGAATCCGTTCCTGTTTTAAAAGCGGCTGATGAAGAAGTGTTTGCTGGTACAGTAAATTTAAAAGGGGCTATCGTCATTAAAATGACAAAGCCAAGTACGGAAACACTGTTTCAAAAGATTATTCAGCTTGTACAAAGTGCTCAAAGCGAAAAATCACCTTCTCAGCTATTCATTGAACGCTTTGAAGGAACCTATGTAAAAGTGGTTCTCTCTGTTGTTGCCATCATGCTGTTTCTTCCTCACTATGTTCTTGGGTGGAGCTGGACTGAAACGTTTTACAGAGCAATGATTTTACTTGTTGTTGCCTCTCCTTGCGCACTTGTAGCGTCCATTACGCCAGCTTCGCTTTCAGCTATTTCGAACGGAGCTCGTAAAGGAATCCTATTTAAAGGAGGCGTCCATTTAGAGCGATTAAACCATTTAAACGCAGTGGCGTTTGATAAAACGGGGACGCTTACGAAAGGAAAGCCTGAGGTAACAGATGTACTCGTTCGTGACGGCGTTTCTGAAGATGAGTTTTTAATTAAAATTGCTTCCATTGAGCGTCAGTCAAACCATCCGCTTGCTCAGTCAATTGTGCAGTTCGCAAAAGACAAAAGGAATCTTCAGCTACTTCAACCTGAATCTCTTGAAGATGTTCCAGGCTTTGGTGTTATTGGAACGGTCCAAGGTAAACAATGGAAGATTGGAAAAGCAGATTTCATTGGCAAAGATGATGCCACTTCGTTTAAAAACGGAGCTGCGGTAAATCTTGCTTCTGAGGGGAAAACCGTTGTTTATGCAAGAGATGAACACGGCGTTATTGGAATCTTAGCATTAAAAGACGTTGTACGAACAGAAGCAGTAGAAGCCATTAAAGTACTGAAATCACTTGGCATTCACACCGTCATGATTACAGGAGATAGTAAAAAAACAGCGGAAGCAATCGCAAAAGAATGCATGGTAGATGAATATATTTCCGAATGCTTGCCTGAAGCAAAAGTTGACAAAGTAAAAGAATTAAAAGAGAGATATTCGACTGTAGCGATGGTTGGAGACGGAATTAACGACGCACCAGCTCTTGCTACTTCTAATGTTGGAATTGCGATGGGAGAAGGGACAGACGTCGCGTTAGAAACAGCTGACGTTGTACTGATGAAAAACAATTTATCAAGAATTGCCGATGCTGTTAAATTATCTAAGAGAATGAACAGCATTGTTAAGCAAAACGTCATCTTCTCAATCAGCGTTATTTTCTTATTAATTTCGTCAAACTTCCTTCAAGTTCTTGATATGCCTTTTGGCGTTATTGGGCATGAAGGAAGCACAATTCTTGTTATCCTAAACGGACTGCGCTTATTAAAGTCTTAACACAAAAAGAGGCCCTTCACCAGGCCTCTTTTTTTATAAAAGCATATTCCTTAATGGTAGCCGTTTTGCCCATTTTGGCTATTACTTGTCTTATGCTTTGGATGGCTTTTTTTGTTTTGTTTCGTGTTGCTTCCGTCTTTTTTCGTATGTTTTGTCATGGTAAATCCCCCTTTCATTTCACCATTAGTATGCCCGCTTCCTACTCTTCGTTTCATACCAATATATGCAAATAGGGTGGTCGCCTTATGCTTTGATTGCTTTTTTTCGCTCATAAAAAATGGCGTTAATTTCTCCACCAATGACAATAATCATTCCTGACAAATACAGCCAGATCAACAATACAATAATGCCGCCTAAGCTCCCGTACGTTGCCGTATAGTTTCCAAAATTATTAACGTAATATGAGAAAATAAACGACACAACCGTCCAACCAATTGTTGCAAAAGCAGCTCCTTGTACAACATTTTTTAAAGTCAAGCGCTTGTTAGGAGCAAAATAGTATAAACCCATAAAGACAATAAACAGGATAATACCGCTAATAATCCACCTAGAAGCAGCCCATAATGATAAAAAGGTTTCAGATAATCCGAAGGTTGAGAACAGATAAAAGCCGACCATATGACCAAACACAGGTAATAACAGCGCCACAATAATCACGAAAATCATCGCAAACGTTAGTAATACAGCCATACCTCTTGCCACTAGAAAAGGACGATTCTCTTGCACATGGTAAGCACGGTTAAATGCTCGCACAATGGCATTAATTCCGTTAGATGCTGACCACATTGTCGCGATGATCCCAAACGATAACAACTTTCCGTTATGAGAGCCAATAATATTATCTAGATTATTTTCAATCATACTCATTGCTTGATCTGGCGCAAAGCTTTCAACAAGCTCCAATAAATCAGGTGCTTGAACGGGCAAAAAACCAATGAGCGTAATGAGAAAGATTAGAAACGGAAAAAGCGACAAAAGCAAATAGTATGCTAGCTCCGCTGACAGGCTTGGCAGTTCATCGTTATGAATGCGAGCTGCTAATTCTTTTATAAAAGCTACAATCTTTGTTGTGTCGGCCATATGCTCACCTCTCAATTATTTCTGTTCATCTTGGCCATACTTATGTGAGAAAGTCTCCTTTGTTGTTTTTACTACGTCTAATACCTGGGGAGTTGTTTTCTTAAGCTGTTCCACCTGTGTCGTTAAAAACGAAACATCATCGGATACTTGTTCAATTGTTTCACGCACAGCAGCATATTTTTCTTGAAGATTTTGCTTTACCTCATCTGGATGTTTAATCATATGTACCGTCTTATTTTTAACAGCTTTACTGTTTTCAATAACCGTTCTACGCGTATTTTTATCAAGCATTGAAATTGCAGCACCAGCTATTGCTCCAATAATAATCCCTTCAAGAAGTTTACTTTTTCCTTGACTCATATTCCCACTCTCCTCTTGTTTAGTTAGCTTAATTTGTGCTCTTTTATGATTTCTTCTACTAACTGCTTACATCCTGCTGTAACCAGGCCGTATACCTCATCAAAATCCCCCGTATAATAAGGGTCAGGAACATTTTCAACGGACAAATGTGGAACATAATCTAACAGACGCTCAATGCGTACATCACGATGATGTCCAGCCATACGTCTTAAGTTCCCCACGTTTTCAGCGTCCATGCCAATAATATAATCAAATTGATTAAGATCTTCTTCAATAACTTGGCGCGCTGTTAAACCTGTAACGTCAATTTGATTGTCCGTTAAAATACGAAGCGTTCCTTCATGAGGTGGCTTGCCCTCATGCCAGTTTCCTGTTCCGGCTGAATCAACCTCAATTTGCTGTTCGAGCCCTTTGTCTTTTACGAACTTTCGAAAGATTGCTTCTGCCATTGGAGAGCGACAGATGTTGCCAAGACATACAAATAGTACTTTAACCATAGTTTCGACTCCTTTCTCTTATTACAAACATTATATACAAGCCTTTTCATTTAAGAAAACCCTGTTTTTGGTCAAAGAGTTTGACAACACAGTGTTCTTCTTATCAAAACATGTTACAATGAGAAAAAAGCTCGGAAGGATGAACATAGTGGATTTATCAGTAAAGTCTCCAGAAAACATTACGTTTATGATTGATCAAATTAGCGAAAAGCTTCGCATGTTAAACATCGGTGCAATTAAAGGCGATGCTTTTGATGAAGAAATGTACGAGGATTTAAAATATTTATATGAAATGGTTATGCGTAAAGACTCATTCAGTCCAAGTGAAATGCAAGCAATTGCAGAAGAATTAGGGGCGTTACGCAAGTAAGCTTAAGCTTCACAAACGTCGTCAATGCCTGCTCTGTACATTGGCGGCTTTTTCTTACCCACATCACTTCTTCCAACTTCACGACATTCGTTTATTTTTCTTTAAAACATTATACGAGTAGAATATTCGCAAAAGTCTTTCTTTTCCAATAGTAATTGACGACTTCTCAAAATACAGATACAATGTATCGCAATACCTATAAGCATACACTCGTATAATCTTGGAAATAGGGTCCAAGAGTTTCTACCAAACTACCGTAAATAGTTGGACTACGAGAGTTGAACATTTTTATACCTCTATATTACTTCCGAGCGGTGTTCTACTCTTTTTAGTCCTTCATTGTTTCACAATGAGAGGAGATAAACCATTATGTCAAACCATTCACTTAAAAAGCAAATTGCTGTTGCAAATAAACAAATTCCAGCTGACTTAGTCATAAAAAACGGACGTATTATCGATGTGTTTACATTAAGCGTTCTTGAAGCAGACATTGCCATCGCGGACGGAATGATTGTTGGCCTTGGTGAATATGAAGGCAAACAAATAATCGATGCGACTGGCAAATATGTCTCACCTACTTTCATTGATGGCCATGTTCATATTGAGTCATCAATGGTCACACCGAAAGAGTTTGCAAAGCTTCTCGTACCGAGAGGCGTTACCACTGTCGTAACTGACCCTCATGAAATTGCCAACGTTTCAGGCGAAAAAGGCATTGAATTTATGCTCCAAAACTCTGAAAACCTTCCGCTTGAAGTACTTATTAACTTGCCATCAAGCATTCCAGCTACTCCGTTTGAAAGCTCTGGAGCTGTCTTAAAAGCAGAGGACTTACGACCTTTTTTCAATCATGAACGCGTGATTGGTTTAGCGGAAGTTATGGACTTTCCTGCTGTCCGTGATGCGAACGATGATATGCTTGCTAAACTTCAGGCAGCCAAAGATCATCAAGGCGTAATCGATGGCCATGGAGCCGGATTGGATGCAACAGGGATTAATATTTATCGAACAGCTCACATTTCAACGGATCACGAATGCGTAACAGCTGATGAAGCACTCGAGCGCGTTCAGCGTGGCATGCACGTCCTTATCCGTGAAGGCTCTGTTGCCAAAGATTTGAAGCAGTTGCTGCCGGCTGTTAATGAGCGCAACGTTCGACGATTCTTATTCTGTACAGACGATAAGCATCTAGATGATTTGCTAGCCGAAGGATCTGTTGACCACAACGTTCGCCTTGCAGTGAACGAAGGTTTGGACCCACTTATGGCAATCCAAATGGCATCATTAAACGCAGCTGAGTGCTACGGTTTAGCGCAACAAGGTGCTGTTGCTCCTGGATACAAAGCAAACATCATGCTATTTGATGAACTAGAAAATATTTATGCGTCAACGGTTATTACAAATGGAGAAGTAGTGGCCAAAAGCGGCCAGCTTGTCGTTGAACCGGCTAATGAAACAAACGAGCCTAAAGACTTGATGCACTCGGTAAATTTGAAATCTATTTCCATTGAACAGCTGCAAATTAACATGAAGAACAATAAAGCAAATATTATTGAAATCATTCCAAACCAGCTTATTACCAACCACGTAGTGGAAGAAGTAGTAGTTGAAAACGGAACGTTCACGATTGATACAGAGAGAGATCATTTAAAATTAGTCGTGGCCGAGCGCCACCACCAAACGGGCAATATCGGCCTTGGGATTGTCAAAGGGTTTCAATTAAAAGACGGAGCCATCGCAACAACGATTGCTCACGACTCTCACAATGTTGTAGCTGTTGGTACAAATGACCGGGATTTATTGATGACCATTAAAGAAATGGAAAAAACCCAAGGTGGAATTGTACTCGTAAAGGATGAACAAGTGCTTGCTTCTCTTCCACTTTCAATTGGAGGCCTCATGTCTCCTCTACCTTACGAACAAGTAAACAAAGAGCTTCACGTTCTACATGAAGCATTAAAAGGATTAGATATTAGCGATGCCTTCAATCCATTGCTTACTTTATCTTTTTTAAGCTTACCCGTTATCCCATGCTTAAAATTAACGGATAAAGGACTTTTTGACTTTATGAGCTTTAAACATATTGATATAGAAGCGAATTAATTCACAAAAAAGCTCACTCTCGTAATGAGAGTGAGTTTTTTATTTATACGTACGCGTAGACGTTGTTGAACGATTCTTTCGGTTTTTATAGTACTGGTAGCCTTCTTTCATTAAAATAGGGAATACAGCTACTATGATTTTTTTTAAAATTCTTCTCATGCGCATCGCACCCTTTCCTTGTCTTATGACATTAATTTACCCGACTTTCTTTAATAAAAAACATAAAAAAGCAAGCAGATTTTCTTCTGCTTGCTTTCTTGTGTCATGAATTATTTTGAAATAAACATTTGTGTCCAGTAAGTTGAATCTCCTTCAACAAAGCCTACACCGATGTGAGTGAAATCAGGGTTCATGATGTTTTTACGGTGGCCATCACTGTTCATCCAGCCTTCCATTACTTCTTCAGGTGTTTTTTGACCTTTTGCAATGTTTTCACCTGCAGATGAATATTCAATGCCAAATTGCTTCATCATATCAAATGGTGAACCGTACGTTGGTGAAGTGTGGTCAAAGTAACCTTTATCCATCATGTCTTTTGATTTTTCACGAGCTACGTCACTTAGTTCTGTGTCAAGCTCAAGTGGTTTTAAACCTTCTTTCGCTCGCTCTTCGTTTACTAATGTAACTACTTGTTGTTCAAACTCGCTTACGTTTTTTGCTTCAGCTTTTGAATCTTTAGATTCTGCTGGTTTTGCTTCAGCTTGCTGAGCTGGCTGTGCTGCTTCAGCTTTTGGCTGTGCTTCTTTCTTAGCTGGTGCTGCCGCCTCAGCTTTTTGTGGTTGAGCATTGTATTTCTTTACTAACTCATCGACATTTATATTTTGTGCTGCTTGAGCATCTTTAATAGTAATTTGCTTTGGTGTGTTGCAGTCAGGTGCAGCTGCGTTAGCTTGTCCTGCTGTTAATAAGCCGATTGAAACGGCACCTGCGATTGTAGCAATACGGAACTTCTTATTCATGTTGTAAATTCCTCCTTGAAAGATATCTGTATTTGTAGACAGCTACGCTACAGAATGAATCTGCTAATCTCGCGTTGCATATTCATTGTTACATGGATTCATAGATTCAATCAACCGCTTTTCCGTTACCAAAATTAACTAGAGTTTTTTGTAATTTTTTTTAATATATCGCTAGCCCTTGGTATTCCTCACTTTTCCCCTCTCTTTTTCCATTCTATTAAAATCGCTAGTAATATAACTGTAAATATAGCGTTACAAACGTTACAAGAAAAGAATGAGAATAATAGGAATGAGACCATTTTATATCCTTTTTTACCATTCAAGAAGATGTTTTGTGATATGATTCAGTGTGTAGATTCATTTAGAAACACGAAGTACTTTGTCGACATACTTACTAAAATGATCGGGGAACGATATTATGTGGAAAAATCGCAATGTATGGATTTTGCTGTTGGGTGAGCTAATCGCTGGATTAGGTCTATGGATGGGGATTATCGGCAATCTAGAGTTTATGCAGGCTAAAATCCCTTCTGATTTTATGAAATCAATTATCTTAGCCATTGGAATTGTCATTGGGGTTGCCCTCGGTCCTCTTGCTGGAAAGCTTACTGACCAATTACATAAAAAGAAAGTAATGCTAGCAGCCGGATTGCTTCGAACAATCAGCGTCTTATTTATGCTGCTTGCATTAGCAACTGATTCAATTGGCTGGATGATTGTTTTCCTTATTTTAATTCAAATTTCTGCTGCATTCTATTTTCCTGCTCTGCAGGCTACCCTTCCCCTTGTTGTAGATGAAAAAGAATTACTTCAGCTAAACGGCGTATACATGAATGTTTCTACGCTGTCTAGAATTTTAGGTACAGCATTGGGCGGTGCTCTTTTAATGATCATGCCTTTACATACGCTTTACCTCTTTTCATTCGCTGCTTATCTCGCTTTATTTTTATTAACGATGCTATTAAAAGTTGACGATGACAGCGTGTCGAAGGTTGGGGAACATGTAAAAGAAAAGCGGGATTTTAGCACGTTATTCCCAATGATTAAGCAGGAGCCTATTGTTTCAATTACGCTTATCATGCTGTTGATTCCTTTATTATTTATTGGTGGCTTTAACTTAATTGTCATTAACATTAGTGAGCTTCAAGACAGCGCAGCTATTAAAGGCTGGATCTATACAGCTGAAGGAATTGCATTTATGCTCGGTGCGTTTACTGTTAAACAACTCACGAAATATATAAGCCAAGTTCAAATCTTATTTGTTTTTTCATTATTTGTAGGGGTTTCACAACTCATGCTCTACATGGCTACAAATTCTCTTATTACTATCATCGCATTCACAATTTTCGGCTTTGCTATCGGCTGCTTTTTCCCTGTTGCAGCAACGATTTTTCAAACAACCGTACCAAAAGACTTTCACGGTCGCTTCTTTTCGTTCCGTAATATGCTTGAACGTATCGTCTTTCAAGTTGTGCTTCTAACAACGGGCTTCTTGCTAGATAGCATTGGTTTTCAATTAATGACGGTTGCTTTTGGAATGGTCTCTGTTGGTCTTACCACCCTCTTTTACATTTGGTATCGCCAAACTCGTCAACGAGTCACTTTAAACAAGAAAAAAGCGCTCAGCTGAGCGCTTTTTATTCTTATGATAATACATTTACTGATTCACGAATGAATGCAGGTAAATCATCAGGTGTACGGCTTGTAACTAGTTGGTTTTGGCACACAACAACTTCTTTATCATGGAAGTTTGCGCCTGCGTTTTTCAAGTCAACCGCAATTGACTTATAGCCTGTAATATCGCGACCTTTTAACGTATCTGCATTAATTAAAAGCTGCGGGCCGTGACAGATGGCCATAACCGGCTTTTTCTCATCCATAAATGCTTTTGTAAATGCAACGACATCATCGTTAGCGCGCAGAATGTCAGGTGAAAAACCTCCTGGTAAGAATAAAGCATCAAACTCTTCTGGCTTTACCTCTTTAATACCTTTATCAATGCTGATCGTTGTTTCTCCTTGCTTACCTTTTACTGTTTTGCCGCCTTCAACGTCAATCGTTGTTAGCTCATGACCTGCTTCTTTCAATGCTTTGGCAGGGTCTGTATATTCCACATCTTCAAATAAATCTGTTACTAATACTGCGATTTTTTTACTCATCTCAACAAGCAACTCCTTTATTTCTGTGTAATAGCTTTTGTTCTATAAATAATGTACCCTTGTCTTTTCACCTTAAACATGGAATTTACAAATGATATGTACAAAAAAAGCTTTGCTGACCGCAAAGCTTTACCATTTTGTCTTATATTCTTTATAAATTTTGACTACAACAGGGCTCAAAATAAAGAGCGCGATTACGTTTGGCAGAACCATTAATGCATTGAATGTATCGGCTAAGTCCCATACAAGCGTAACGTTTAAAGTAGATCCTAACACAATAAAAAGTAGTACAAGCGCACGGTAAACGCTGATTCCTTTTTTTCCAAACAGATAATTGATATTGTTTTCTCCAAAATAGTACCATCCTAAAATGGTTGTGAAAGCAAAGAAGAATAAACAAATTGCAATAAACGGGTGGCCAAACTCGCCGAGACCCCTTGTAAAACTTTCTTGAGTTAACTGGATACCATTTAAGCCCGTTTCATAGGATTTCGTCATGATAATGACGAGCGCTGTTAGGGTACAAATAATGACGGTGTCAATTACAACCGCTATGATAGCAACTAATCCCTGCTGAGCAGGATGTTTTACGTTTGCCGCAGCGTGAGCATGAGGCGTTGAGCCCATTCCTGCTTCGTTGGAAAATAACCCACGTGAAACCCCATAACGAATAGCTTCTTTAATTGTTGCGCCGATAACTCCACCAGTGGCAGCAGCTGGATTAAACGCTGATTCTACGATTAATATAAACGCATCCACGATTCCAGAGAAATTTGCGAATACGATAACTAAGCTTCCTCCTATATAGAAAAGTGCCATAAACGGTACAACAAATTCAGCAATTTTTGCGATTCGCTGAATTCCGCCAAAGATAATAAAGCCAATTAATATCGCAACAACAATTCCTACTGCAACGCGTGGAATATTGAACGTATCAAAGGATGCTGCGATGGAGTTTGACTGCACCATATTTCCGATAAACCCAAGTGCGATAATAATGGACACGGCAAAAAAGCCCGCTAACCATTTGCTCCCTACTCCTTTTCGGATATAATAAGCAGGTCCTCCAACAATCTGGCCATCTTTCTCTTCTTTATATTTCTGCGCAAGAACTGCCTCTGCAAAAATCGTGGCCATGCCGAAAAACGAGCTAACCCACATCCAAAAAATAGCCCCAGGTCCTCCCAAAGCAATAGCTGTTGCAACACCCGCTAGATTTCCTGTCCCAACCTGAGCAGCAACTGATGTTGCCAACGCTTGAAAGGGAGAAATTCCATCTTTATTGTCAGGGTTCTTTTTAAACATTCCGCCAAACGTTTGAACAAATGCTTGTTTGAGCATTGTTACTTGGATAAAGCCTAAGCGAAACGTATAAAGGATACCAATTCCCAATAAAAACGTAATCATAAATGGCCCCCATAAAAAACCATTTATGCTATTTATAAATTCTGATATGTTCACTTTTTCTACTCACCTCAAATACTATAATGGTTAAATCAACATGTATGTTTTATCCACACTTCTACCTTCTACTTTGACATAACAAAATAGGAGGTAAAAGTATCGATGCGATAGACACCGAACCATATCCTTTGACAATACTGAGACAAAACTCCTGATTTATTGAATACAATTATGTCATTATACCGAAAAAAAATAAAAAGACAAAGTAAGTTTTTAACTGTAAACACTTACATTTCTCATAAAAATGAGGATGGTACATAAGTATTTCATTCAATGATATATCCGAACTATGGAGAGTTATCTCTTTTTTATACTTCAGTTGTTTGTTGACTTGGAAAACAAGTTTAAAAAAAGAGTGGAATAGAGCGTAGGACACGCGACTCCTGCGGGAACTGGAGGAAAAACTGAGATCGCTCAGCGAAGCGAGGAGGATCAGGTTCCTCCCCGCCGAAAGCGAGTGTCTGTAGTGCAATGGAACGAACGCTTTCTGACAACTTAATTCGTTTAGAACAGTCACGATTCTTCTTTGAGAAGGAATCATGTAGTTATGTCACACCCTCATTCAGGTAAATCAAATTGTTGAAAGGTCGTGTTAAAGGAAACAGGATAAATTTCTTTACCCGCAATTGTATTAACGATACATTGCTTTCGTTGAACAGATAGCCCTAAGTTTGTTGCGCTTGAACCATGGGAATGCTCAATATTTGTTAGCGTAAACATGTAATGGTCACGAGGGGTTTTGAACTGCAAGCGATAGTCTTTCATTACTTTAAAACGCTTATCATCTTCCCATTCAATTTCATTGTGAAATTTACCCATCCATTTTGGCAAGTGTGGTTTATAACCCGTTGCGAGAACCACTCGATCAGTTTCGTAAGCGAATTCTTTATTTGTTTGCTTTTGACGGCAGTGTAAGTGATAGCCACCTTCATTTGTTATTCCTTCTACTTCGATTGAAGCTCGAATCGTAACCGGAACCTCACCTTGAATCGAGCGATGATACATTAAATCATAAATATGCTGAAGAGTGGAAGCTTCAATCCCATTTCGTAAAGGATTTAAATCTTCTAACGCTTGGATTCGTTCTTTAAAAGGAAGATCATGAAAATGCTGAACATAATCTGGTGAGAATAGCTCTTGAGCAAGCTTTGACTGATCTAACTGCTGAAAGTTTGAAGAGCGAGTAAACCAACTCAGATGATAGCCATATGTAGGCTGATTTTTTAAAAGGTCATAAAAAATCTCTGCCGCGCTTTGACCAGAACCAACTACGGTAATATGATGTCCTTGTTGTAAATGCTCTTTGTGCTGTAAATATGAACTGCTATGTACGACATCATTTCCCAGGGAATGTTTTAGACCTTTTGGTACGAATGGAACTGCACCTGTTCCGAGCACCACATGCTTCGCATAAAATAGCTCCTCTTTATTGCTCTTCGTCTGCTTCACAGTTACTTCATATCCATATTCATGATTCTTTACATCCACAACTTCATGTTGAAAATGGCACGATTTAAGCTGGGCTTCTACCCATTTGGCATATTCGTTATACTCCTGCCTTGGAATATCGAATCGATTAAAATAAAAAAATGGATACATGCGCTTTTGCTTATGGATATAGTTTAAAAATGTATAGGGACTAGTCGGATCAGCAAACGTAACTAAGTCTGCTAAAAATGGTACTTGCAAGTCTGTTCCGTCAATTAACATACCGGGATGCCACTCAAATTTCTCTTCTTTATCAAAGAACACCGCACTTATTTCTTCAACAGGCTCAATTAAAGCAGCAAGTCCTAAATTAAATGGGCCAATACCGATTCCAATCACATCATATACTTGTTCGTTCATTAAAAAACTCCCTTTCATCAAAAAAAGCTAACAGTTTATAGTCCTGTTAGCTTTTTACCCGTTCTACGCAAATTTATTCAGTTACCGCTACGCTCATTTTAGGGGTAAAAGCCTCAAAATGAATACTTTCGCTTTTCACTCCTATTGCCTTTAAGCTTTTAATCATTTCTTCCATAAATAATGGTGAACCACAAATATAAAAAGAAGCTTCTGTGTTTTTACACCACTTCTGTAAGTCGTCGCGAATAATACGTCCAGCTTTTTGGTCATACGTTCTGTCGGCATCTACATCTCCGTCACTATATGCTACGTGGTAGCTAAACGGATACTTAGCGAAAAGCTCCTGTAGATCATCTTTAAAAATATGCTGTTCTTTCGTTCTCACTGCATGAATAAACGTAATATCCCGATGCTCTTCAATGGATTTTTTCAACATTGGCATTGTTGGCGTTATGCCAACTCCTCCGCTAATCAAGACCACTGGATGCTCTTCGCTCTGCTCTAAAACAAAGTCACCAGCAGGCGCGCTCATTTCAATTTCATTTCCTACTTCTACATGATCATGTAAATAAGCTGATACTTCCCCTTCTGCTACATTCACTTCTCGTTTTACCGTAATGCGATAGTATGACTGGTCCCCAAAATCAGATAAGCTATATTGACGAATAGACATAAATTCCTCTGAAGGTACCTGAACACGCACACTTACATACTGCCCTGGTAAAAAAGTAGGTAATGGATTTTGATCGACCGGTTTTAAATAGAAAGAGTACACATCACTCGACTCTTTAACTTTCTTAGCCACCACAAACGGTTTATAATCACTCCATCCACCTTTAGCACCTTCCGCTTGCTCATACATTTCTTTTTCGACAGAAATAAAAATGTCAGCAATGTCTCCGTATGCTTTCTTCCATGCTGCTAAAATATCATCGGTTGCGCTATCTCCAAGGACCTCTTTAATAGCCCCAAGTAAAAATTCACCTACAATCGGATAATGCTCAGCTTTCACACCAATGCTTCGGTGTTTATGAGCAATTTGTTTCACAACAGGAACCAATACATGGAGCTGATCGATATGCTGTGCGGCTGCATATACCGTGTTAGCAAGAGCGGTTTGTTGGCGCCCTGTTCGTTGATTTGTACGATTAAATACGTTTAATAACTCCGGATGAGCTTCAAATAAATTTCGATAAAAACAGGTCGTAATTTGTTCACCATACTGTGCTAAAACAGGAGCCGTGCTTTTTACAATATCAATTTCATGCTGATTCATTTTGTTGTCCTCCTAAAAAGATATATTTAATATATATGTTTTAAAACAAAAAAGATATATCAAAAATACATCTTTATAATACCCTAAACTTCTTGAAAAAAATAGCTACTTCTGAAAACCGCAATAAATAATTCACAAATTAGCAATGTGCGAAACAAAGAGCAACTTGCTATTCCTGTCGGAAACAGTCATGATATGATTAATAAAGTTAGTACAGAAAGAAGCGTGAAACTATGAGGCTAACACAGTATACGGATTATTCCTTACGTGTGCTGCTTTACTTAGCTGTTCGAGATCGTCAAAGCTTAAGCAATATTAAAGAAATTGCGGACGCTTATCAAATATCAAAGAATCACTTGATGAAGGTAACCCATGAACTAGGAAAGCTTGGATTAATAGAGACGATCCGCGGGCGTAAAGGCGGCATTCGATTAGCAAAAAACCCTAAAGAAATTAATATTGGTGCTGTCGTGCGCCAAACAGAAGAAGATTTTCATATTGTTGAATGTTTTAACAGCGAGCTTAATAAATGTACAATTTCTCCTTCATGCAAGCTCAAGCATGTGCTCTACGAAGCCATGCAAGCTTTTATCAAAGTACTTGATGGTTATACGCTTCAAGACTTAGTTATGAACAAAGATGAGCTAAATTTCTTATTGTTATCCGGTCAACAAAAAACCTGAACGATTAAAAGTTATGAACTCTCAATCGTTCAGGTATAGTAGAGGCTGAATTACTTATGTCTCAGTCTCTTTTTAATATGGTTTTTTCTGCACTAGTGTTGCATTAATTTAAATTAACTATTAAAAAGACTCAAAATCTTCAATTTTATTATTTTAGGCAAACAAAAAGTCCTTTATAATGGAAATAGATGGTGGTAACCCGTCCAAATCCACTAATAAAGGACCAAACTTATGGACAAGATTACACGAAAAACTTCATTTGGACAATGGTTTTCACCAATTAATCTTCAATTATTAGAAGATAACGTGAAAACATTGAAATTAGATTACTATACGAAAAAATTAACGACAGAATCATTCCTTAAATTATTACTTTTTGCACAGCTAGTAGAAATTGAAAGTCTACATGCATTGGGCGATAGCCTT
>NZ_KQ758699.1:0-16555 GCF_001457055.1 Priestia veravalensis
GCCGTTACCTCACCAACTAGCTAATGCACCGCGGGCCCATCTGTAAGTGATAGCCGAAACCATCTTTCAATTTTCTCTTATGCAAGAGAAAATGTTATCCGGTATTAGCTCCGGTTTCCCGGAGTTATCCCAGTCTTACAGGCAGGTTGCCCACGTGTTACTCACCCGTCCGCCGCTAACGTCATAGAAGCAAGCTTCTAATCAGTTCGCTCGACTTGCATGTATTAGGCACGCCGCCAGCGTTCATCCTGAGCCAGGATCAAACTCTCCGAAGAAATGTTTGACTTGCTCATAAAAGTTTAAAAAATTAACGTTGACGTTTGTCGCTTTGTTCAGTTTTCAAAGAACTCTTATCGCCTCAAGGCGACTTTCTTATCTTATCACCAGGAGAAGTGCTTGTCAACACTTTTCAATAAAACTCATTACCTCTTAGCGACGTATATTAATATAACATGCTAAATTCAATAAAGCAACACTTTTATCGATAAAAAAATGAAAGAATTGTTTTCCTTAACAATTCTTTCATTTTGAGATTGTTATTTATTATAATACGAACTGATTAATTATAAACAGCCCTATAATCCCAGGAACTCCTAGTACACCAGATATTATTGCTGTTGGTGCATTTATCGGAATATGAATATCAAACTGCGCACCAAAGATATTAATAAAAAAGAGTAACAGGACCCCTATTATTAACTTGATAGTTAAGTTTCCCATTATACGGAACATATTTTCTACACCACCTTTTATAAGTAGAAGTACGATTAAGCCTACTAAAACAGGAATAACAATAAGAGGTTGAGTTAACATATTTATCCCTTCTTTATAAATAAAATAATATTACTTATATGTATGTCCTACTTTTAAAAACAATCCATTTTTATTAAACAAAAAAGATGCCTTAAATTAAGACATCTTTCGAATAGATATATTTCTATGTTTTGCTTCTTTTAATAAAAAGAGATATTTAACTTTTGCTAATTTCATGTCTACTAAAACTGCATCTGAAGGATCTACACTTCTTTCAACAATAACCTCTTTTTTATTCCACTTATCTTTTAATTCATTGAACGTTTTAAGAAAAGATTCATCATATTCTTTTCTTAACCAACCTTTTCGTTTAAAAAACATGGCATAGCTCCTTACCTATACGTCTCTACGACCTTCTAAAGCTTTAGATAAAGTTACCTCATCAGCATACTCTAAATCTCCGCCTACTGGTAAACCATGTGCAATTCTAGTAATTCTTATACCAGTGGGTTTTAACAGCCTAGAAATGTACATTGCCGTTGCTTCACCTTCAATATTAGGATTTGTTGCTAAAATTACTTCTTGGATTTCATCATTTTGAAGCCTCTTCAACAATTCAGGAACTTTAATATCTTCTGGACCAATACCTTCCATTGGAGAAATTGCACCGTGAAGGACGTGATACAGACCCGTATATTCCTTCATTTTCTCCATAGCAATAACATCTTTAGGATCTTGAACGACACACACAACAGTACGGTCTCTCCTTTGATCCTGACAGATGTAACATGGGTCTTGGTCTGTAATGTGACCACAGGTTGAACAATACGTTAAGTTACGCTTTGCATTAACAAGTGCTTTAGCAAAATCAAGCACTGTGTCTTCCTTCATATTTAAAACAAAGAAAGCAAGCCTAACAGCCGTTTTTGGTCCAATACCCGGGAGTTTCATGAAACTATCTATTAGTTTTGAAATTGGTTCTGGATAATGCACGTAGCAACCACCTTAATTAAAGTCCTGGGATATTTAAACCTTTAGTGAATTGTCCCATTGTGTTATTTGTTAACTCATCCATTTGTTTTAACGCGTCATTCGTTGCTGCTAAAACTAGATCTTGAAGCATTTCGATATCTTCTGGATCTACTACTTCTTCTTTGATTTTTACATCAATGATTTCTTTTTGACCATTTACAACTACTTTAACCATTCCACCTCCGGCTGTTCCTTCTATTGTTTTCTCAGCTAGCTCTTCTTGCGCCTTTTGCATATCTTTCTGCATTTTTTGCATTTGTTTCATCATTTTTTGCATGTTACCCATTCCGCCACGCATCATAATTATAATTCCTCCTAGTTCTATTCGTGTATTTCAATAAGTTCTTCTCCGAAAAGCTTTTTAGCTTCGGAGATTAAAGGGTCTTCTTCTTCTTTTTGAGACCCATTATTTCCTTGCTGCTCTTGAAGAAAATCTCCTCTTACTTTATCCCATTCATTATCAGGGATTGCAACCATTTCACGTTTGCTCCCACTTAAAGTATATAGGATATTTTCTAAATTATCACGTACATTGTTGTTATTTTCAGCAGCCATTTTGCAATGGATTTCATACTTGAATTTTAAGATAAAGGACTTCGAAGATGAAGCCACAGGTTCACTATTAGACAACAGAGCAGCATGTGATGCTTTATTTTGCTGACGTAGCGTTTCTAAAACTTCTGCCCATAGACGCTTAACTTCCTCTAGTTCTTGACGAGATGCTTGTTTTAGGACCTCATGCACTTTTCCTATTGGAACTTTATACTGACTACGCACTTGTCTTTTTACTTTTTGATCACTTGTTTCTTGTTGACTTTGCTGTACTTGAACACCGTTTTCCTTTAGATGATTAACTTGAGCTTCAAGCATTTTAACTTTTTGAAGTAAATCATCCTCTTCGCTCGCTACTGTTTTTTTCTTACTAGAAGATTGAGCAAGTTTCACTAGTGCTACCTCTAGTAACACTCTTGGATGATTCGTCCACTTCATCTCTTGTTGCGTTTGATTAAGTTGGTTAATAATTGAATAGATACCCTCTGCTGGCAGCTGTGAAGCTAACTCTTTAAACTCCTCACTCACTACTGCTTTTTCCATCAAATGTTCCATTTCAGACGACGATTGATAAAGTAAAACATCTCTATAATAAAAGATTAAATCTTCTAAGAAACGAACTGGATCTTTACCGTTTTGAATGAGTTGCTCAACTGCATGTAGCGCTGATACAAGATTCTTCTCCGCAATTGAACGAACAATTTGCAGCATAAATGTATGAGAAACAGCACCTGTAATAGATAACACATCATCTAAAGTAACTTCATTTTCGCTATATGAGATAGCCTGATCTAACAAGCTTAATGCATCCCTCATACCACCTTCAGATGCCTTAGCAACCTCATATAAAGCTTCATCCGCTACGTTTACATCCTCAGATATCAAAACTTCTTTCATTCGATAAACAATATCGTCAGGTGAGATTCGTTTAAAATCAAAACTTTGACATCTTGAAATGATAGTAAGTGGAATTTTATGCGGTTCTGTTGTTGCCAAAATAAATATTACGTGAGGAGGTGGTTCTTCTAATGTTTTTAGCAATGCATTAAACGCACCTATTGAGAGCATATGAACTTCATCTATAATATAAACTTTGTAACGAACGGCACTTGGTGCATATTTGACTTTATCTCTAATATCTCGAATTTCATCTACTCCGTTATTTGAAGCCGCATCGATTTCAATAACATCTGATATGGAACCGTCTGTAATTCCTCTACATGTAGCACACTCATTACAAGGTTCGGATACGGGTGCATGTTCACAGTTAACCGCTTTAGCTAAAATTTTTGCTGCAGTCGTTTTCCCTGTACCCCTTGGCCCTGAAAATAAGTATGCATGCGAAAATTTCTCAAGAACGAGCGCGTTCTGTAAAGTCTTAATAATATGCCGCTGACCAACAACATCTTGAAAGCTTTGAGGGCGGTACACACGATATAAAGCCTGATACGCCACTGCATCTTCTCCTTTTTTGTTATATAAATTTGATATTATTATAACGTACTATAACTATTTTTCCAAAACATCGTTTATCTTATATAGTGAAATATATGCTAAATAAAAAAACCTACTCCATCGTTAGAGTAGGTTACTTTTATATGTATATAACTGCCGTGCACCTTCCTTCGATTAGCCTCCCCAAGCGTTACTTAAGCAGTTAGCTCGGTTCAGGCGACCCTATGGCACATGAGAGGTTCTGCTTACTGCTGCTTCCTTCCGGACCTGACAGGGTTCACAGATTCCCATTGCATAGGACCCAAACGTCAACACCACTTACTTAAGGCAGACCTCAAGGAGAACTAACCTCAGGAAAGGAGTTCGGCCTCGCTAGAGCGGATTGCGAGTACAGGGCACCGCTACCTCCCCGCTTAGCACGGCAAAGTTGAAACCTTTATTTGAGCACCATGTTGATGCTTATACAAGTATAATTCTTTTTAGGACAAAATGCAACCTTTACAGAATGTAATTTATTGTAAATTTTTCTTTGCTCTTTTTTTTCGATTTCGCAATTCTTTAAAGAATGTACTTAACATTTCTGCACACTCATCTTCGAGAACTCCACCTTGAACTTCTGATTGGTGATTAAACTTTTCATACTCTAATAAGTTCATCAGGGTTCCTGCACACCCTCCTTTAGGATCAAACGCTCCAAACACCACTCTTTTTACACGTGATAACATAATAGCCCCCGCACACATCGGACAAGGTTCTAAAGTAACATATAAAGTCGTATCTTCTAATCGCCACGTATTTAACTTTTGACATGCCTCATCTATAGCTAACAGCTCTGCGTGAGCTATGGATCTTTGTGTACTTTCTCTTAAATTATGGCCTTTTGCAATAACATGTCCATCTTTATCTACGATAACAGCTCCAATAGGAACTTCCATAATTCCACAAGCTTTCTTTGCTTCATCTATAGCTAAACGCATATATTTCTCGTCTTCAAGCATGTTCCAAACTCCTTACATATTATATTTGTTATGAGCAACACTACTTATTAGGTTAAAAAACGATAAGGAGATTGTATATGAATCATTCTAAAATTGCATTAGTTATTATTGATATGATTAATGATTTTCAATTTAAAAATGGGAAAATCCTAGCTGAAAAAGCTAAAATTCTCGCGCGTAATATCTCTTCATTAAAAGCAGAGTGTTCAAGTAAAAAAATTCCTGTTATCTATATAAATGATCACTATAAATTATGGCAAGCTAATTTAAATAAAATCCTTGAATACTGCACAAATCCAATAAGCTCCCCCATACTCCAGTATATACAACCCCATACTACGGATTACTTTTTAATTAAACCAAAGCATTCTATTTTTTATGGAACAGCTTTAACCATTTTACTACAGCAACTAAACGTTAAAACATTAATTTTAACAGGGTTAGCGGGAAATATATGTGTGCTCTTTTCAGCAAATGATGCTTATATGAGAGAGTACAACCTGATTATCCCTAAAGATTGTATTGCATCAAATTCTGATGAAGATAACAAGTTCGCTATCGAAATGATGCAAAATGTACTTAAAGCGAACATTTGTGAACATAGTGATTTAATTACATAAGCATTTGCTTACTCTTTTGTTCATAGACTTAATAAACATTCTTTTTTGGGGGCGTTTATTACTATGGATATTTACACTGTAAAGTCTGGAGATAGCATTTATAGTATTGCTCAACGGTTTCAAATTGAAGCTTCAAAAATTATCTTAGCAAATGAATTACCTGATTCCAATCGATTAGTGGTGGGCCAGGCATTGGTTGTACCTATTAACGAAAGTTACTATACCGTTAGAAAAGGCGATACATTATGGAAGATAGGGCGAACCCTAGGAGTTAGTTATCAATCAATCGCAAAAGCTAACAACCTTTCCATCACTTCTCCTCTAACACTTGGAACACAGTTGCTCATTCCAGCTTCTCCAAAGACAGAAGCTGAATTTTTAGGATATGTTGAAACAAGTAACCGTACCATTAGTAGCGAAACGGAAAAATTGATTAAGAAGAATGCTAAATACCTCACATATTTGGGACCGGCTAACTTCGAAGTACAGCGCGATGGCTCTATCAAAGAACCTCCATTAAAAAACTTTGGAACTATTGCACAAGAAAACGATGCAATTTTTTTAATGGTTCTTGCCAATATCGAAGACGGCGGGTTTAGTGCAGAGGTAGGAGAAGCAATCTTAAACAATGCGGATGTTCAAGATAAATTGCTTAATAATATTATTCGTATTGCTACAGAGAAAAACTTTAAAGATATTCATTTTGACTTTGAATTCTTACGTCCGGAAGACAAAAATGCTTATATTACATTTTTAGAAAAAGCAAAGAAACGGCTTCAAGCTGAAGACTTGTTAATATCTGTAGCATTAGCACCTAAAACAAGTAGTGATCAAAAAGGAAAGTGGTATGAAGCACATGATTACAAAAGAATTGGGGAGATAGCAAATTTTGTTGTCCCTATGACATACGAATGGGGATACAGTGGAGGTCCTCCAATGGCTGTTTCTCCGATTGGCCCTGTCAGAGATGTGCTAGAATATGCTATTTCAGAAATACCTAGCAAAAAAATTATCATGGGACAAAATCTATACGGATATGATTGGACGCTTCCGTTCAAACCAGGTGGTGAGTATGCAAAAGCAATTAGTGCTCAAAGAGCGATTGAAATTGCGTATCAGTACAACGCAAGCATACAGTATGATAAAAAAGCTCAGGCTCCCTTTTTCCGATACTCTGATTCAGCTCAAAAAACGCATGAGGTATGGTTTGAAGATGCCCGGTCAATCCAAGCAAAATTCGATTTGTTAAAAGAATTAAACTTAAGAGGCATGGCTTATTGGAAGTTGGGATTACCTTTCCCTCAAAACTGGCTACTCCTTGATGATAACTTTAAAGTAATTAAAAGAATACCTGAATAATTTTAAAGAGGATAATTACTACAGCATAGGATTATCCTCTTTTTATGTTTCCTTCCGTTTTTTACAACTGGTTTTTCTTTTTGTTTTTATCCATTCTCCCCTCTTATTGTGATACAATGTTTTTTGTCAATTTTCGAGAACATGTATAGATAAAGGAGGAAGAGTCCATGGGGGAAATACCTTTTATTACTGTTGAGGGCCCTATAGGTGTTGGGAAAACCTCCCTAGCTAAGGCTATTGCAGAGGCATTTCAATTTCAACTTTTGAAAGAAATTGTTGATGAAAATCCATTCCTTGGGAAATTCTATGAGGATATTGAAGAGTGGAGCTTTCAAACTGAAATGTTTTTTCTATGCAACCGTTATAAACAGTTGGAGGATATTCAAAAGCATTTTCTACATCAACATCAGCCTGTCGTTGCTGACTATCATATTATGAAAAACATGATTTTTGCTCAGCAAACTTTAAAGGATAGTCAGTACATAAAATATGTACAAATCTACGATATACTGACACATGATATGCCAAAGCCCAACATTGTTATTTACTTAAATGCTACTTTACCTACACTATTGAAGCGTATTAAAATGCGTGGAAGGGAAATTGAAAAAAACATTGACCCTTCTTATCTAGCTCAGCTAAGCTCCGATTATGAGGAAGCAATTAAAACCTTCAAAGAAAATAACCCACAGGTAACTGTTTTACGCTATAGTGGAGATGAACTAGACTTTGTCAAAAATAAAGAGCATTTAGAGCATATCATCTCAGATGTTAAAAGCAGCTTATTAAAAAGGAGTTCTACAATATGAATTTACGAACAAAATACAACATTCCAAATGATGCTGTATTGACTATTGCTGGAACAGTAGGCGTTGGGAAATCTACAATGACACAAGCTCTTGCAGATGCGTTGAACTTTCGCACTTCTTACGAGAAAGTTGATACAAATCCATATTTAGATAAATTCTACGCTGACTTTGAAAGATGGAGCTTTCATCTTCAGGTTTACTTCCTAGCGGAGAGATTTAAAGAACAGAAAAGAATTTTTGAATACAGTGGAGGCTTTATACAAGACCGTTCAATTTACGAAGATACTGGTATTTTCGCTAAAATGCATTTCGAAAAAGGAACAATGTCCAAGGTGGATTACGAAACGTATACAAGCTTGTTTGATGCAATGGTTATGACTCCCTACTTCCCACACCCTGATTTATTAATTTATTTGGAAGGTAGTTTTGAAGATATCGTTGATCGTATCCAAGAACGTGGAAGACCTATGGAACAACAAACGCCCTTAGATTATTGGAGAGAAATGCACAAACGCTATGAGGATTGGATTAATAACTTTACAGCTTGTCCTATTTTACGATTAGATATTAATGATTACGATATCTTAAGAGACCCGACATCCGTTGAACCGATTGTTGAAAAAATCTCTAAGTTTTTACATCACAACGAAAAATTAAAAAGAAGACATTCATAATTCATTCCCATTTTTCTTCGTGAAAAATGGGAATGAAAAAACGCCACTTCTAAAAGTGACGTTTTACAATCTCCAATTTATCGCGCAATGTTTAAATAACATTTAAAGTCAAATATGGCGGAGGAAGAGGGATTCGAACCCCCGCGGGCTGTAACACCCCTGTCGGTTTTCAAGACCGATCCCTTCAGCCGGACTTGGGTATTCCTCCGTTTCGACATTTATAAATTTATCACATATACAAACAAGAGTCAAGCTGTTTTCTAAAAAAAATGATTCACAACAAAAAAGTTGTGAATCATTTCAATTTAACCGTTAATAACCTCTTTGTTCCCCATGTAAGGACGTAATACTTTTGGAATAACAACTGAACCATCTTCCTGTTGATAGTTCTCTAAAATTGCAGCCACTGTACGCCCAATCGCTAATCCAGATCCATTTAATGTGTGTACGTATTCTGGTTTCCCTTTTGCCTCGCGGCGGAAGCGAATATTAGCTCTTCGCGCTTGGAAACTTTCAAAGTTTGAACAAGAAGAAATTTCACGATATGACTCATAGCTTGGAATCCACACTTCAATATCGTACTTTTTAGCTGCTGTAAATCCTAAGTCTCCAGTACACATGCTTAAAACACGGTATGGCAGTTCTAACAACTGTAATACTTTTTCAGCATGTCCTGTCAGATTTTCAAGCTCAGCGTAAGAATCTTCTGGTTTTACAAAACGAACTAGCTCTACTTTGTTAAATTGATGCTGACGAATTAGTCCACGTGTATCTCTACCAGCTGAACCTGCTTCTGATCTAAAACATGCGCTGTATGCTGTATAAGCTAATGGTAATTGGTCTCCATTAATGATTTCATCACGGTGTAGATTAGTTACGGGAACTTCAGCCGTTGGGATTAAGAAATAGTCTTCCTCTTTAATTTTAAAAGCATCTTCTTCAAACTTAGGAAGCTGCCCTGTTCCTGTCATGCTTGTACGATTAACCATATATGGAGGAAGAATTTCTTCATATCCATGCTCATCCATGTGTAAGTCCATCATAAAGTTGATTAAGGCACGTTCCAAACGAGCTCCTAGGCCTTTATAAAACACGAAACGGCTTCCCGTTACCTTTGCTGCACGTTCAAAGTCTAAAATATTTAAATCTGTTCCTAGATCCCAGTGTGGCTTCGGCTCAAAATTAAATTGACGAACCTCTCCCCATTTTCTAATTTCTACATTTTCATCTTCCGTTTCACCAACTGGAACACTCTCATGTGGAATATTAGGGATTGAAAGTAATAGTTGTTCTAATTCTGTTTCTACAGTACGAAGACGCTCATCTAACTCTTTAATTTTGTCTCCTACTTGACGCATTTCTAAAATCATACTATCTGCATCTTGCTTTTCACGTTTTAATTGAGCAATTTGTTGAGACACTTCATTACGCTTACTCTTTAATTCCTCAGTTTGAACTAATAGCTGTCTGCGCTCTACATCTAACTCTTCAAAGCGCCCAAGATCTGATAAATCTTCTCCGCGGAACTTTAATTTTTCTTTTACTTCTTCAAGATTAGCTCGTAAAACCTTTACGTCTAACATCTATTTACCTCCTTATTTGTATAAAATGGGCAAAATAAAAACTCCCATCCCTATAAAAGGGACGAGAGTTTAGCCCGCGTTGCCACCCTAGTTGAAGGCTCATAAATAAACCTTCCTCTTCAGTCAGATAACGGAATGAACCGAAGCTATCTACTTACTATTTCAATAGCTTGCTCCAGGATGGATTCGTAAAGGCTAAACATCGATTTTCACCAACCATCGACTCTCTAAAGTTTAACTTCTTTACTACTATTTCCTATCAACGCTTTATACTTTTCAACATTGTAATTAATAATCATAATGTACTACAAGTCTATACAAGTTGCAATTGGTTTATACAGGTTTTTTCAGAGACTCTTTCACCATGTCGATAAAATACTCTGTCATACGATGGTCATCCGTTAATTCTGGATGAAACGAACACCCTAAAAATTGTCCCTGTTTTGCAGCTACGATACGATCATCATGAATAGATAGGACTTCCACGTTCTCACCGACTTCTACAATATGAGGCGCACGAATAAATACTCCAATAAAATCATCTGCAACTTCTTTTATATTTAATTTCGCCTCAAAGCTCTCACGTTGGCGACCAAAAGAATTTCGAGCCACCTTAATATTCATAACACCTAAATGAGGCTCATCATAGTCTACAATTTCGCCTGCTAGTAAGATTAGACCAGCACAAGTCCCAAAGATTGGTTTGCCACTTTTAGCAAATTGGCGCAGTGAATCCATAAAGTCATATTTATCAATCAGACGTCTCATTGCCGTACTTTCTCCACCTGGTAAAATGAGCCCGTCCACTTCTTCTAGCTGTTCTACTTTTTTAATAATAATCGCTTCAGCCCCTGTTGCTTCCACTGAATGCGCATGCTCTCTAAATGCACCTTGTAGTCCTAAAACTCCAACCTTCACCATGCTGTTAAAACTCCCTTACTGTTACCAGCCACGCTCTTGCATGCGATTTTCTGGTAATAATGTTGAGATTTCAATACCTTTCATTGCATTTCCTAATCCTTTAGAAAGCTTTGCAATTAACTCATAATCTTCATAATGCGTTGTTGCTTCTACGATTGAACGAGCAAATTTTTCTGGATTATCAGACTTAAAGATACCAGAACCTACAAACACTCCATCTGCTCCTAATTGCATCATTAATGCCGCATCTGCTGGTGTTGCAACGCCACCTGCAGCAAAGTTAACCACTGGAAGGCGACCTTCACGCTTGATTTGTAATAATAGCTCATAAGGTGCACCTAGTAGCTTTGCTTCCGTCATTAACTCAGCTTCGTCCATACCCACTACTTTACGTACTTGTGCGTTCACTTGACGCATATGACGTACAGCTTCTACAATGTTCCCTGTACCTGGTTCACCTTTTGTACGAAGCATAGCAGCGCCTTCTGCAATACGACGTGCAGCTTCGCCTAAATCGCGGCAACCACAAACAAATGGTACTGTAAACGTATTTTTATTCAAATGAAATTCTTCATCTGCTGGTGTTAATACTTCACTTTCATCAATATAGTCTACGCCCATTGCTTCTAAAACACGCGCTTCTACAATGTGACCGATACGTGCTTTAGCCATTACCGGAATTGAAACAGCATTCATAACTTCTTCGACAATTGTCGGATCTGCCATGCGAGATACGCCACCTGCAGCACGAATGTCTGCTGGTACACGTTCTAATGCCATAACTGCAACTGCTCCTGCTGCTTCTGCAATCTTTGCTTGTTCAGCATTAACAACGTCCATAATAACGCCGCCTTTTTGCATTTCCGCCATTCCGCGTTTTACTCTGTCAGTACCTGTAATGTTACTCATGTTTGTCTTCCCCCAGTATAGTTGTATTACACATAATCAATAAATTATGTATACAAAATTCAAAACTTATTGTCTATTTTACCTTATTTTCTGAAAAAATCCTATTAAAATTGTGTAGTTTGAAAAACTTGTCTAAAAAAAGAAGATACTAAATGCAACAAAAATCTTGCTTTAGTATCTCCTTTTATAAATGGTTTATGAATTAAAACCAATTCTTAATATTAGCGGCTGCATCAGACCATACACCTACAAAGAAATCACCTATACTTCGTATTGCTAAAACAAACCAGTTAGCCTTTTCAATCGTAGTATCTGCAACGACAGGCACTTTATTTGTTCCGTTATTTACTGCATAACCTAAATCATCAAGATTCTTATTCTTGGCACTAACGTAACCTACAACCTGACCCTCTTTAATTGGTGCAACGATTCGATCTTTCTCATCTACAACTTTAGGATTAAAATCAAATTGAAGAGAGATTTTACTTTCTTCACCTTTTTTTGTAAGAACATTCACTGGTTCTTTTGTTACAACTTTTAGCTCTTTATTTTTCCCTTTTACGACTGGAAGGGACTCATGCTTTTTAACAGCCTTGCCTTCTGGAGCTACTTGTTTTAGCTCATAATTATCAAATGCATAATCTAAAAGTTTTTTTGTTTCTGTAAAGCGCGCTCCTTCAAAAGACTTACCATTATTTTTGGCATTCATGACTACTGCAATATAACGAACACCATCTCGTTCAGCTGTTCCTGTAAAGCAATAGCCTGCAAAGTCTGTATGTCCTGTTTTCAAGCCATCTAAACCTTCATATCCGTATGTAGGGAAAGATGGAAGCATTTTATTCCAGTTATCCATCGTCGTTTCGCCTTGTTGACCTGGTCGGAAGATCTTTTCAGGTGTCTTAGCCGTTTCTAATACTTCTGGATAATCATGAAGAATATGAAAAGCTAATGCTGATACTGCGCGAGCTGATAGTAAATTTTCATCATCAGCTTTTGTACCTTTTGGATGTTGACCTTTTAACAATGAGTTAGAAAGACCTGTTGAGTTAACAAATTTAGCTTCACCTAAATTTAACTCTTCTGCCTTTTTATTCATCAATTTAATAAACTCGGCTTCAGATCCTGCTAAAGCCTCAGCTAGTGCAATACTCGCTCCATTTGCTGAGTAAATAGCCATTGCTTCATACAATTCTTTAATCGTATATTTCTCTGTTGTTAATAATGGAACATTTGACAATGAGTAATCTTGTGAGATATCTGCAGCATATTTGCTAACTCCTACTCGATCATCCCAAGAAAGCTTTTTTTCGTGAATAGCTTCTAAAATTAAATACTCAGTCATCATTTTTGTCATACTAGCAATACCTAGTACAGCACCTGAATTCTTTTCATACAAAATTTGGCCTGTATCTGCTTCAATCAAAATAGCGGCATCTGCTTCAACATTTGGAAATTGTGAAGCTGCAGACGCATTTGGAGTGATTAAAGAACTAGCCATTAAGAAAACAGCAACTAATGCAAAAAGCTGTTTTATCAATTTTTTCTTCACTACCAATACCCTCCAGACATAAATCACATAGAGGTTATTTTATCACACAAAAATTAAAAAAAATAGATAAAGAAGTACCGTTAAAACAATCTTTAGCATAAAAAGAGTTTGGGACATAACAAAATGATTATTGCTTCTAAGAGACGAACACTAGCTGTTCCAATCTTTTTGGTTTGTCTGAACACGTTCGTTCCATTGCGCTACGGCCACTCGCTTTCCGCGGGGAGGAACCTGAGCTTCCTCGCTGCGCTGCGGGATCTCCGTTTTCCCTCTCTTTCCCGCAGGAGTCGAGTGTCCAACGCTCCATTCCACCCTGTTTCCAACATTGTTTTCACAATCAACCAAAAAACCTGAACGATTAAAAGTGAGAAACTCTCAATCGTTCAAGTTTATCATTGGCTGAATTACTTATGTCCCAGCCTCTTTTTACTTAGCTAAGTGAATAGTTTGGAGATTCTTTTGTAATTTGAACGTCATGTGGGTGACTTTCTCTTAGGCCAGCTCCTGTCATACGGATAAACTGTGCCTCTTCACGCAATGCTTGTAGGTTAGCTGAGCCGCAATATCCCATTCCAGCTCTTAATCCCCCAATTAGCTGATATAAAGTGTCAGCAACAGGCCCCTTATAAGGTAAGCGCCCTTCAATGCCTTCTGGAACAAACTTTTTATTATCTTCTTGGAAATAACGATCTTTACTTCCTTTTTCCATTGCTCCAACTGAGCCCATACCACGGTATACTTTAAAGCGTCTTCCTTGGAAGATTTCTGTTTCACCAGGGCTTTCAGTTGTACCAGCTAATAAGCTCCCTAGCATAACAGTGTGTCCACCAGCAGCTAGTGCTTTTACGATATCTCCAGAGTACTTAATTCCTCCGTCTGCAATTACTGGTACACCGTGTTTTCTTGCTTCAGTGGCGCAATCATATACAGCCGTAATTTGTGGAACACCTACTCCAGCTACAACACGAGTTGTACAAATTGAACCAGGTCCTATTCCAACTTTCACTACGTCTACACCTGCTTCAATTAACGCTCTTGTTCCTTCAGCAGTTGCAACGTTTCCTGCAATAATATTTAATTCCGGATACGTTTCACGAATTGAACGTACGGTATTTAAAACGCCTAATGAATGACCATGTGCCGTATCAATTACAATAACGTCCACACCAGCTTTTACTAACTTCTCAATTCGAACCATTGAATCAGCCGTTACACCAACTGCTGCCCCTACTAATAAACGTCCCTGCTTATCCTTCGCAGCATTTGGAAATTCAATTACTTTTTCAATGTCCTTGATTGTAATTAAACCTTTTAATACACCTTTGTCATCTACAAGTGGTAATTTTTCAATTTTGTATTGCTGTAAAATCTTTTCAGCTTCGTCGAGCGTTGTTCCTACTGGAGCTGTAACTAACTCTTCTTTTGTCATTACATCAGAGATAAGCATTGAGTAATCTTGAATAAAACGCAAATCACGATTTGTCAGAATACCAACTAACTTTTGCTCTTCTTCGTTATTTACAATTGGTACGCCAGAGATACGATATTTTCCCATCAAATGTTCTGCAGCAAATACTTGATTTTCTGGTGTTAAGAAAAATGGATCGGTAATAACACCACTTTCAGAACGCTTTACTTTATCAACTTGCTCGGCTTGTTGTTCAATAGACATATTCTTATGAATGATCCCTAAACCACCTTGACGAGCCATAGCAATTGCCATCTCTGCTTCAGTTACTGTATCCATACCTGCACTAATGAATGGTACATTTAGCTTTAGCGTTTTTGTTAGTTCTACACTCATATCAACATCTTTTGGCAACACTTCAGATTTAGCTGGCACTAACAAAACATCATCAAATGTTAAACCTTCTTTTGAAAATTTACTTTCCCACATTATAGAATCCTCCTCAAAGCGACAGAATATTATTAGTAGATTAACAATTGCTTATGTAGCTGTCAATAACCATACTATATATCAGATAATTCTAATAATAAAAGAGGTGATTTTTTGAGTTTCACTTATGATGTTTGGAAACCTTATCATTTATTTTTCTCAGCCCCTTTTTCACAAAAGTATTTATATAATCAGTACAATTCTTCAAGCATTGTTGATGCTGAACAGCGTAGTTTTAAAAATTGTTATCCATTTATTTATTATCTGGAACATAGCAAAAATTATTATCAAACTGCACTAAAATCTCATACTTCCATGCAACCAGTATTACTTTTTTATGGTTTATCCCAGTTGTTAAAAGCATGTCTATTAACTAAAAATCCAGTTTATCCAGAAAATACAGCAGTTCTAGCACATGGAGTGTCAACACGAAAAAGAAAAAAGCAAAGTTATGACTTTCTTGATGATGAGGTAAAAATTCAAAAAAATGGGTTATTTTCTGAGGTTGGAAAAGAACTGTTTCACATGAAACAATTAGAAGGTCAAAAATATACAATGACTGAGTTATTAATACATATTGATGAAATGTATTCATTATTTAATGAATTAAGCCCTTCAAGAGCTTCTAAGAAAGTATTAGTAGGGAACTTAAATAATAAAGAGTTAATTTTCCCTAACCAAATTAAAGAATCTTACCATATGGACAATACACGATTACATTTATATTTACAAGATCGCTTCAAGATAGACATGCGTATGCAAGAAATAAATCCTACTCTTAGAATTTCTTTTGCAAACTTACATACAAATCTCTATCAATGTTCTCCTCTACTTTTCAATTTAGAAACAAGCGATTTGCATCTAACAACATCACGTGAACAATGCGTATACTTTCCTGAGATCCTAAGTCATTATCTAATCTTGTATAATCTTAGTATGATTTCTCGCTATGAAACAGAATGGTGGTATGAGTTATTACATACCTATTCGTCAAAGGATTATCCATATATTATGCATTTTTTACAGTTAACAAGTATAAAAGCACCTTATTTATTATTTAATTATTTGCAATCGCAAATAAAAAAAGACTAGCTAATTTAGCTAGTCTTTTAAATGTGCCTGGCAACGTCCTACTCTCACAGGGACAAAGTCCCAACTACCATCGGCGCTAGAGAACTTAACTTCCGTGTTCGGCATGGGAACGGGTGTGACCTCTCTGCTATCGCCACCAGACATGATTTGAGATTATTCTCTCAAAACTAGATAACATTTCACTGAGTACTAAGTTTACTGTCTAGCTATGGCTCCTAATTAGTCGCCTTCGCTTTTCTAATTTGGTTAAGTCCTCGATCGATTAGTATCAGTCAGCTACACACGTCGCCGTGCTTCCACCTCTGACCTATCAACCTGATCATCTTTCAGGGATCTTACTAGCTTGCGC
>NZ_KQ758700.1:0-16512 GCF_001457055.1 Priestia veravalensis
GAACAGATATGAAACTGCGCTCCAGAATCAGAGTAATCATCTGGAAGCAATGGAAGGTACCGAAGAAACAAATCAAATCGCTAATTCAGCTAGGGATTCCGAAGGAAGAAGCGAAAGGATTAACCTACTGTCGAAAAGGTTACAGGTATATAGGGCTATCAAAAGTCGTCCAAAGAGCAATCTCAAACAAAAGACTAAAGCAGAGGGGAGTACCCTCTGCCCTAGAACGTTACTTAAAAGTACACACTGTAATATAAATTGAAACGCCGTATACGAGACCCGTACGTACGGTGTTGTGAGAGGGGCGAAAATAAGTTAATTTATTTTCCCTCTACTCGATTAGTTAATCGATTAAATCACAGACTGTTTACTATCATCTATGAATGTTTTCTTCTTCATTTTTGCTTTGCCACTCCATGATAAATTCGTCCACATACGAAGCAGCTGTTCTACAGGGGCGACTTTAAACTTACGTAAATAAAGCAAGCTGGAAACGAGCTGAATGAAATAGATTGTCGTACATAGTGCAATACCTTTAATCATGCCAAATGTTCCGAATTGTCCTAGGCCATATCCATAAAAAATAGTGGTGCAGATAACCGTTTGGAACAAGTAGATAAGCGTTGGTTTGAGAGAATGCTTGATAATATCATTTTTAATGGAATCAAGCATAACCCACCTCACATAACTATTAAGCTATCGATTTCTGTAGAAACAGAATTTATTTCTATAGAAGTGAAGGATGATGGAGTAGGTATGGATGAATCCGTACTAGAAAATCTTTTTGAGCGCTATTACCGAGGAACGAATACAAGTGAAAAAAAAGAAGGGTCAGGTCTTGGAATGGACATTGCCAAAGCGATTTGTGAGCTCCATGGTGGCCATATTGTTGTAAGGTCCGCCCCTGGTGTAGGGACCGCCATTACAATGAAGCTTCCAATCTTAAGATAGTTCCAAGAAAAGAGCATTGAAAATGCGTTGTTTTGACGCATTTTCAATGCTTTTCTTATGAATACTCACGTGAAGCATTGTATTTCAACGAATCAATAGTGTATCATAGGTGGGACTTCTATTGAAGATGAAACGGATGCTTTAGGCATTTATAATAGATGAACGACAAAGGAGAAAAGATATGAGTCAATTTATCGAACAGCTACAGCCGTTCTTGCAAGAAGCGTGGAAGAAGGCAGGCTTTGAACAAGCAATGGCTATTCAAACAAAAGCTATACCAGAAATTTTAAATAAAAGAGATGTAATGGGTGAGTCGCCAACAGGTACTGGGAAGACTCTTGCTTATTTACTTCCAATTTTACATGACCTTAAGCCAGGACCTTCTCATATTCAAGCGGTTATCTTAGCTTCTTCCCATGAACTTGTTATGCAGATTCATGGTGAGATTCAAACATGGGGCCAGGGAAGCGGAATTTCTAGCGCAGCGCTTATCGGTGGAGCAAACATTAAGCGTCAAGTTGAAAAGTTGAAAAAACGTCCTAACCTAATTGTTGGAACGCCTGGGCGCATTCAAGAGCTGATTAAAATGAAAAAAGTGAAGATGCACGAAGTAAAAACGATTGTCATTGATGAAGCTGACCAGCTGTTTGTACCTGAACATATTCAAACAGTACAAGGTATTGTTAAAATGGCCCCAAGTGATCGTCAGCTTCTCGTGTTTTCAGCAACGCTATCACAGCATACGCAAACATTAGCTCAGGAATTAATGAATGATCCTCTTTTCGTTCAAGTAACCCGAGATGAACTTCCTGCTCCAAAAGTTGAGCATATGTATATCGTAAGTGAAGGTCGAGATAAAGTAGAAGTACTTCGTAAGCTTGCGCATCAGGGACCAATGAAAGCTCTAGCTTTTTTCAAAGGGATTGAAACATTATCTATTTTTGAAGAAAAGCTAAAATTTAAAAAGCTGAACGTAGAATCGCTTCATAGTGAAACGCGAAAGCTTGATCGCTCAAAGGTGTTAACGTCATTTCGTAAAGGTGAGTTTCCAATCTTATTAGCAACGGACGTAGCTGCACGTGGTCTTGATATTAAAGAGCTTTCACATGTTATTCATGTGGATATTCCTCAAAGTGTTGAACAATATGTACACAGATCAGGGCGTACAGGAAGATCAGGAGCTGAAGGAACGGTCATTTCACTTGTAACGGAGCGTGAAGAGAGAGAACTAAAACAAATTGCTCGTGAGCTAAAGATTAAGCTGGTAAAGAAAGAACTATATATGGGTGAAATTGTAGCCGAAGGAACGAAGCAAGAGAAACGAGAGAGCTACAAACCAAGAAAGAAGACAAACAAAAAAACATATCAGCATAAACAGACTAAAAAGAAGTAATCCTTTTATTTCCCTCTTGAAAAGAATTTTTGTTGTGATAAAGTAATAAGAGTTTAAAAAGCAACGCCTACAAGCTAACGGGCGTTGTTTTATTTTGGGTAAAAAATCATATAGATACATTATCCTATTATTGAAAATAGTTTAAATGATGCATTTCGTTTTGGATAACCTTATTTTAACATTACTTTAAGAGACTTCTAATAATAAAGGAATAAGGACGTGGGATATTTTGATTGATGCAATGGATGACTTCTTTGGCGATATGGATCGTAATAGGAAGCGAATGGAATATAATCGAGATGTTGAAAAGCTTGAGCTGTATTTGGAGACGGTACAACAAATTATTAATCAATTTGAAGAAATGCTATATGCCCTTCAGAGTGCTCATCAACAGTATACTTCTGAATGGTCTGGCCGTTCGAAAGATTCTTACGAGAATGTTAATAATGAAATCCTACAGGCAGCTTATCGTTTATATGACGTTCGAGATGAGTTATATCGTTCATTGCATCACGAAATGTCAAGACTAAGAGAAGAAGCAGAGGCTATTTAGTAAACTTTTAATATAGGAAAATGGAAAATATCCATGGGAAAGAGGGTGTACAAATGGAAATTAAAGTGAACTTCGAAGACTTGGAGCGATTTTCAGAGCGCATTAAGCACTCGAGAGGAGAAGCGGATGATGCTTTGCAGCGTTTAAGTTGGGAATCTACGAATCTGCACTTTTTATCGGTAGCTAACGTTGAGTCTATTCTAAATTTGCAAGAGGAAATCCAGCAGATTATTGGGAAAATTGAATCATTAACTGAAAGTGCGTATACGCTCGTTAGCGAAACAGCTGAAAAACTAAAAGAAGCAGATGAGCTATCTGGCGGATGGACAGAATTTTGGAGCAACGTGTGGGATGGGGCTACAACAGGGGTTAAGGATACATGGGAAGGCGTTAAGTCTATTTCAGAGTGGGAAACCTTTGAAACAATGCGAGCTGAAATTACTCACCCTTTAGAGACGCTCGACATGATGTGGTCATCCCTTTCAAATTCATGGGAAGAAAAAGTAGCGCACGGTGATTTGCATACCCGTACAGAGTTTTTTACATACGGTGTTATTCAAATGGGTTTAAGCATATTAGGTGGTAAAGGCATTCAAAAAACAGAAGAAGGAACAAACGTAGCTCAGCATAGCGATTTTGCAGGGAATGAATGAAGTGATAAATATTGCGCTCTTTATGAAAAACCTTAACGTAGACAGATCGCTACGGTGTTACAAATAGAGAAACATGCGATTTAATTTATGAAAAATTTGTACAGCTTGAGGTGTGATAAGGTCAAATGAATAAACGAGGAACATACGGTTTGTACGAAAGGCAGTTAACTAGTCAACAGGCTTCTCGGATAAAACCATTTAACGACTTAGAAAATATACAGCATGGAACTGAAAAATATGGGTAGTTCTTTTAATGCCTTAGAAAAAGCTTTAATTGAAGCAATGAAAGATAATCGAGAAATTGGCCATTTTTATGAAGAGCTAATGAAAAGTGAACTGTTATGTATCGAAGTATCAGGAAATGAACAGTCTGTTGATTTTTACAAGCGTGTCCGAGTAATGGAAAAAAATCAAAAACTATATTTACCTGCCTTTTCATCTTATTATCCATTCCAAAAGATGCTATCAAAAGAGAAGGCTGCGGTCATTAAATTTTCTGATTTATTGCAAGAGATAAACGATAATACGGCGATTTTACTAAATCCAGATACTCCACTTTCGAAACTACTTATTCCAGAAGAGTTAAAAATGCTAAAAGAAAATAAGAATCTTTTTAACTATTTTTCATCGTAGTAGAAGCTAACAAATTTCATATTAATTGTTAGCTTTTTCTGTATGATAAATGAATATATTTCCAATATATAGGTATAATTGTCTCTGTTTATGCCATATTTACTGTGATAAAATTCATTGTTTTATGAGGTTTATTGTCATTTTTTAGGGGTATACGTAGATATATATTCTTATTTTTTCTAGTTTTTACAAGTTCTCTTTGACCTTCAACCCTATTTTTTCTTACAATTAAAGTAAATCTATAACGATACATAAGGAGAGAAATCGATGTCAGGAATCATTCGTGTTACTCCAGCAGAACTTCGTGAAATGGCTGCTCGCTATAATAATGAAAGTGGGCAAGTTCAAGACCTAGTTGGTCGCCTTGATATGATGAGAAATCAGTTACAAGATATGTGGGAAGGTTCTTCTAGCCAAGCATTTATCGCTCAATATGAAGAGCTAAAGCCATCTTTCGTAGAAATGTCGAATCTGTTAAACAAAATTGCTAAACAGCTTGATGATTCTGCAAACGTTCTTGAAGATACAGACAACCAAATCGCTAGCCAAATTCGCGGTTAACTTGCTCATATAGAGAGTGATAAGATAAAAAGAGCGCCCCATTTTTTTAGATGACGGCGCTTTTTCTATGTTTTGAGGTGAGATCATATGTATATTGAAGTGACCATCGATCTAAAACACTATACGGGTGAGCGGTTTGATTTAAGACTATCAGACTATCATTCTGTAAAAAAAGTGATTGAAATTGCATGGCAAGCTAAAAAAATTTCAAGCACACCAAAAGAAGGATATTGGGTTCGCGTTCCAAATAAAAACCTAGTATTTGCAGGCCATCAAAAACTAAATGAATGTGGCATTTCGAGCGGTGATTGCATTGAAATTCTTTGAAGGAGCTTACTAAAATGGCAGAAAAGAAACCAACTTACTTAGAAAGCTTATTGGAAGCGTCTATTATTCGTGACAAAGAAGAAGGCTATACATTTATCTTCCAAAAAGAAAAGATAAAGCTAAATGATGGCATAGAAGTTGATATGTTAAAAGAGATGCACTCGGACTTCACTCGTGAAATCATCGTAAGTGAAGACGAGCTTCACGTGAAAATTCAGCCATCAGAAGCGTTTGTTCCATTTTCTTTTTTTAAGAAAAAGACGGAAGAACAAAAGTGGCAGTTTGCTTATCAACTTGTAAAATCTATACAAAATCATAGTTTTACAAGGTTTCATCTTGTGGTTTGTCCAGAAAACTTAATGTTTGACGCAAGTTTAACACCTGCTTTCTTACACTATGGAATTAAAGAAAGCATTCCACCATATGAATATGATCCGGCTCGTGAGCTAGTGGAAGTAAAAGCGACAATTGCTTCACTTGTTGATTCCAAATATAGCTTTATTCAGTATTTAAAATTGCATGAAACGATTCAGCTATCAGAGGTTGCTTCTAAATTAATAAATGCTGACGACTTAAATGAGCTTTTAACTATTATTAGACAACAGCTAACGACAGTAGAAGAAGTGCGAAAAACAGTTGTAACCGTCCCGAAGAAAAAGTGGACCATCTTTCGCTTTACATCAATTGGCGTAACGGTGCTCTTAGTTCCTGCTTTAATTTATACGTTTTATTCCACGTTTTTCTTACAGCCAAAGCAAGAGGCATTCGTGAGTAGTAATGAAGCTTTTTTACAGCAAGAGTATAGTGGGGTTATTGAGCAGCTGGAAGATTATAAAGTAAAAGAAATGCCCAAAGTTGTTCAGTATGAGCTAGCTCTAGCTTATTTAACGAATGAGTCATTAAGTGAAGAACAAAAAGAAGTCATTCAAAATACGGTTACGCTTCAATCAGACGATAAATATTTAAGCTATTGGATTCATATCGGTCGAGGTGAAAATGAGCAGGCTTTAGAAGAAGCACGCTTATTAGAAGATCGAAGCTTGATTTTATACGGTCTTTATAAATATGAAAATCAGTTAAAAGCAGATGAAAGTCTTGCAAGCGATGAAAGAAAAGAGAAATTAGATCCAGTTCAAAGTGAAATTGAAGAGCTTGAATCACAGATTGAAGAAGAGGAAAAGCAAACTGAAGAGTCAGCTGAAAATGAGCAGCAGGAGAACCAAAAGCAGTCTGAGCCTGCAGATAATAAGCAGGAAGAAGATAATAAGCAGTCTGAAAAAGAAGTTGAGCAAAATAAAGATGACAAAGCAGATGAAAAGCCTGCTCCTAACTCAGATTCGTCGGATAAACCAGCATCCTAGGAGGTGGACAGATGAGCATTTTATGGGTTTTTAGCGGAACGACTTATCAGCAACTGCCGATTAACTTTGATAACTTTCGCCAAGCAACTGTAGGTAATAGTTCGAAAGAGACGGTGACTTTTTCTTCCTATCCATTTGAAAAAGGAGTCGTTACTATATCGACAACAGAAGATCAAAGAGTAGTTATTTCTCAAGGTGATAACGAACTGAGTCAACTGAGTTATTACGACTCTATCACCCTACAAGAAAGTAATCAAGAACTTCGATTTGTGCTGAGTCCTGCAAAGCTGCAGGAAGATACGTACTATATAGATTATTATCATGAGGTTAACTTCTCAACTGTTGACGAGACAGCAGATGTATATCAGCCCAACAAGAAGCTAGTTGTACATAATAGCAAGGAATTTTCTTTGCTGAAAGTTAAAGCAACATGGCGAATCCTTCCAAAAGATGGTGCCGTATTTGTAAACGGCCAGCGTATTTCAAGTGTGACCAAGCTGAAGCTTGGCGATGTGATTACCTGGGGTGCGGTTACAATTGAATTACTTGAACATGATTTATTAAAGGTTCATCGTTTTGATGAGTTTTTTACGAAGCTTCCTAAGTCGAAACAGCCTATTTCTGAAATGAAAAAAAAATATCCTGTTTATCGCCGTACGCCGCGGATGATTTATGAGCTGCCCGATGAAAAAGTGCATTTATCGTTCCCAGCTCAGGATGGCGATGATAACAACCGAAGCTTGTGGCTAACAATCTTGCCACCGCTTGTTATGCTTCTTGTTATGGGGACCGTAGCACTTATTCAACCGCGTGGAATCTTTATTATTATTTCTGTGATGATGTTTACGACGACGCTTGTTGTCTCAACAGTGCAATATTTCCGAGATAAAAAGCAGCGTAAAAAACGCCAAGAACGTCGTCGCCGTATTTACACGCAGTATTTAGAAAATAAGCGAACGGAGCTTCAGGAACTAGCTGAATCGCAAGGAAAAGTGCTTCATTACCATTTTCCAACGTTTGAGCGAATGAAGTATTTAACCAATCATATCTCTGACCGTATTTGGGAACGAACGCTAGATAGTAGCGATTTTCTTCAAATACGTCTTGGTACCGGGACAGTACCCTCTAGCTATGAAATTTCCTTAAATACAGGAGATATGGCTAATAGAGAAATTGACGATCTGCTTGAACAGTCCCAGCACATAGAAAAGGTATATCGTGAAGTTTCTCAGGCGCCAATCACTGCGAAGTTAGAAAACGGAGCCATTGGTTTAATTGGTAAATCGAAAACAGTTAAGCGTGAGCTTCATCAGTTAATTGGTCAGCTTGCTTTTGCTCATAGCTATCATGATGTTCGCTTTATCTTTATCTTTGATGAAAACGAATATAAGGATTGGGAATGGATGAAGTGGCTTCCGCATTTTCAACTGCCTCATTCGTTCGCCAAAGGCTTTATTTATAATGAAAAAACAAGAGACCAGCTTTTATCCTCTATTTATGAACTGTTGCGCGAAAGAGACTTGGATGAAGAGAAAGGCAACGGTGTGTTTTTACCTCACTTGGTATTCATTGTTACGAACCAACAGCTTATTACAGATCACGTAATCTTAGAATATCTAGAAGGGGAGCATCCGTATCTTGGCTTCTCTACAATCTTTGGAGCTGAAACAAAGGAAAGTTTATCGGATAATGTTCACACTCTTATTCGTTATATTAATGAACAAGAGGGAGACATTTTAATTCAAAAGAAAAAGGCAGTTAATATTTCATTTCAGCTTGATGAACACCGTAATGAGGATAATGAAGCGTTCGCTCGCATGCTGCGAACGCTAGATCATCAAATGGGAATGACTAACTCTATTCCAGACAGCGTGTCCTTTCTGGAGTTATTCCAAGCAAAGGAAGTGGCTGATCTGCCAATTGAGAGAAACTGGCATACGAATGAGTCGGCCAAGTCATTGGCTGTACCAATCGGTTTAAAAGGAAAAGAGGATCTGGTTGAGCTGAATCTACATGAAAAAGCGCACGGTCCACACGGGTTACTAGCTGGAACAACAGGTTCAGGTAAAAGTGAATTTTTACAAACGTATATCCTATCGTTAGCTGTCAATTTCCATCCTCATGAAGTCGCATTTTTATTGATTGACTACAAGGGTGGAGGAATGGCACAGCCGTTTAAGAATATGCCACATTTGCTTGGAACCATCACGAATATAGAAGGTAGTAAAAATTTCAGTACGCGTGCCTTGGCCTCCATTAAAAGTGAGTTGAAAAGACGCCAGCGCTTATTTGATCAGTACGAAGTTAATCACATAAATGACTATACAGACTTGTATAAGCAGAGAGCTGCTGAAGAGCCGCTGCCACACTTATTCTTAATATCAGACGAGTTTGCTGAATTAAAAAGTGAAGAGCCAGAATTTATTCGAGAGCTTGTCAGCGCCGCTCGTATTGGACGTAGCTTAGGCGTTCACTTGATCTTGGCCACACAAAAGCCAGGTGGAGTTATCGATGAGCAAATTTGGAGTAACGCAAGGTTTAAAGTAGCTCTAAAAGTACAAGACGCAACAGATAGTAAAGAGATTCTAAAAAATGCTGATGCGGCTTCGATTACGGTGACAGGTCGAGGTTATTTACAAGTTGGTAATAACGAAGTATACGAACTGTTCCAATCTGCTTGGAGCGGAGCACCATATCAACAAGATGATGTGTATGGAACGGAAGATGAAGTGGCCATCGTAACAGACTTAGGGCTAATTCCACTCTCTGACGTATCATCACAGCAAACGAAAAGGAAAAGTGCTCAGCCGGAAATCGCCGTGATTGTAGAAAGAATTGAAGAAGTTCAACATAGTTTAGGAATTAATCGATTAAGAAGCCCATGGCTCCCTCCGCTAGAAAATCGTTTATATCGCTCTGCTTTCCAAACAGGAGAGAGGGAGAAATTCTATATTGGCCTTGTAGATGAGCCTGAAAAACAAAGCCAAACGCCATATGCATACGAAATGATGGAAGATGGCAATATCGGCGTATTTGGTTCATCGGGCTATGGAAAATCATTCACTGCGATGACGCTTATGCTTAGCTTCGCTGAGCGCTATCAGCCAGATGAGCTACACTACTATATCTTTGATTTTGGAAATGGTACGCTGCTTCCATTACGCCAGCTTCCGCACACTGCTGATTATTTCTTAATGGATGAAGGACGTAAGATTGAAAAGTTCATGAAGATTATTAAGCACGAGCTATCCGAGCGCAAGCAGCTATTCCAAGACACAGAGGTTAGCAATATAAAGATGTATAACCGAATTGCTCAAGAGAAGCTTCCGCTTATCTTTATCACGATTGATAATTTTGATCTTGTAAAAGAAGAAATGCAAGATTTAGAGATGCAATTTACGCAGCTTGTCCGTGACGGCCAGTCGCTTGGCGTATATATGATTTTTACGGCAACGCGAATTAACTCTGTGCGCCAGTCGCTTATGAATAACTTAAAAACCAAGGTTGTTCACTATTTAATGGATAGCTCAGAATCATACACAATCTTAGGACGCATTCCTTATGCTCTAGAAGCAATACCTGGTCGTGCGGTTATTAAAACGGATACGTCTTATTTTTCACAGATGTTCCTGCCCGCTGAAGGTGAGGATGACTTCGCGATTCTTGATAACATCAAAAATCAAGTTCAGGTTCTGAAAGAGAAATATGCAGGTATTGAATTACCAGAACAAGTGCCAATGTTACAACCTAAACTTGTACTGCATGAGTTTATGACGGATCACCGTATCGTACGAGAAAGTGGTGTTATTCCGCTCGGATTAGATGAAGAGTTTGTTCGTCCAGTGCACTTAAACTTAATGAAGAACAAACATTGTCTCGTGCTGGGGCCGACACAAAAAGGAAAAACAAACGTCCTTAAAGTGATGCTACAAACATCTCTTGCGCAGGGGATTCGTCAAATTGGTTTATTTGATGCAATCGATCGTGGCCTTTCATCTTATGCCACGGAAGATGAAATTGTATACATTGAGACGAAAGAGCAAATTATGCAGTGGATAGAAGGAGCGGAAGCAAAGCTGCAAAAACGAGAAGAGCGCTATTTAGAAGCCATTCATGATGGAACCGTTGGTGACTTAACATTTACACCAATACTTCTTATGATTGATGGGTTTGGACGATTTCAGCAAACCATTGATACCTTGATGCAAGATCGCATTACAAAGCTTATTAAAAACTATAGTCATGTTGGCTTTAATATTGTTGCATCAGGAAGTCAAAATGACTTCTCTAAAGGCTTTGATGTGTTAACCACTGAAATGAAGCAAATACGCCAAGCCGTTTTATTAATGAAAAAATCAGAGCAAAACCTGATTAACCTAAACTATGATCGCAAAGAAGCAGATGTAAACCCAGGGTTTGGATATTACGTAAAAGACAATAAAGCGACGCGTATTCAAATTCCCTTATGTATGAGTGAAAGGAAGGTTCTAATATGACGGAACAGCGAAAATATACGCTTAAAGTAATCGTAGCTGTCATTTTCATCTTAGGGTTTCCTTCCCTTTTCTTTCAATATATTGGCGATAACCCACTGAAAGTAACTGAAAATGCAACAAGAACCATCGCTGTTGTAAATGAAGATATTGGTGTGGAGGAAGAAAAAGGTGAAGAGCCTATTCGTTTTGGACAACGAGTGGCAGCCATATTAGATAAGGATTCAGATTACGATTGGACGGTCCTAAGTCGAAGCGCAGCTACAAATGGATTACAAAGTGGTAAATACGATGCGGTAATTTATATTCCATCGAACTTCTCAGAGAATATTTTGACGTATGACCAAGAGAAACCTCAGAAAGCCACTTTCCAATATAAAGTTCAAAATCAATTGAATGCAGTTAACAAAGAAAAAGTCGTTCGTGAGCTAGAGGATGCGACGGCCAAAGTAAACAATGATATGTCTTCTCTTTATTGGAGCTATGTATCGCAAGAAGTTGAAAAGGTTAGAGGTCAGTTTGATAAAATTTTAGAAAAAGAGATTGCTTTCCAAAACACAATGGTAGCTTTCTATAAACCTAATTCTAAAAATCTAGCTGGTGAAATTGATGACCAAAAGAAAATTCTTGAGCAAATTCAAACAAATGTAAAAAGTGCGGAAGAAGGCTCAAGTGAACGTAAAAATGATGTGCAGCAGGTTGAAGAAAACCTGACAAATTTTATTAAATACGTTGAAGAATACAAAATGTACCAAGAAAAGCAAAAAGAAATGCTGTTAAAAGCTCAAACGGAAAGTGTGGGCGATATTCAAGAAGGAATCGCGATGATTTCTGAAGGACAAAACGGCGATCGCGAGCAGTTTGAAAGTGAAGCAGGGAAAGTGTTTGGGAAGCTTTCAAACGTTCAGCAGCAAATCGATGAAAACAAGCAAATTGCTGATAATCTGCAGGAAGCGACAGAAGATAAAACGTCTGGACAGCAGGACGAACTCAATCGTTTAAATCAGGATTTACTCAGCCAGTACAGCCAAGTAACTGAGCAAACAACGCTAAACGAAGTACAAAGCAAGCTGTCCACGCTTCGAAAAGAGCTAGAGATAGCACCTTCAAAAGAAGAAGAGGGTGAGACCTTACCACCAATAGAAGATAATCCGGTAATTCCAGAAGAAGAAGAGGGTGAGACGCCGTCAGAAACTGGCGAAGAGTCTCCTACAACAGTCCCTGTTGACTTAGAGAGTCAACGTCAACAGCTTCAAGGGATGAAGAACGACCTTCAAGCGTGGAGTGAGAATCTTGCTGCTTTACCAGAAGAAGAGCAAAATGAAGGTGTGGCCGATACGCAACAAAAGATTGCAGACTTTTCTACACGCTTACAAGGTGTAAGTGACCAGTTGGAAAACGTAACGGTTGAAGTTCCCTCATCAAACAACAATGACAATGACGGAAAAGAAGAACTTCAAAAGCAAATTCAAGAGCTGTTAGCTGTCAACGAAGCGCTAAGAGAACGCGTAGCGCAGTTAGAAGAAATCAATAATCAGCCTAATGGTGACGTGCAAACCGTTGTTAGCATGATTACTGATAAAGAAGATAAAATTTTATCCTCAAGTCAGCTATCTGAAAGCAGAAAACAAAAGTTGGCTGAACTATTTGCTTCAGGTATTCAAACAGAGAATATGTCAAAGCTTCTCCAATATTATGGAGATCTTTCACAGTATGAGTTAGCCTTAAGTCGAGGAAGTAATGAAGATCTTCAAGACGCTGTGCTGCAAAATGAAGGCACGCGTCAGCGCATTCAAGCAATTCTTTACGGAGATGAGCAGCCAAGCGTTATTCGCAAGCAGCTGCAAAATAACTTATTATCAACAGCAGAAGGAATAGATTCATTCTCTTCATCTATTCAACAGTTTACTGATTCTTATGGCCAGCTAATTGAAGGGGAGCAAGCATCTATTGTTGAAAGCTTATCAGCTCTTCAAGAAAAGGCAGGATCAATGAATGAAACGCTTCAAAGCGTAGCTTCTGAAAGTGCAGTTGAAGCTCCAACACAAGAGAATGCAGACGTTTCAAGTCTTATTACTCTTCAAAAGAGTATGGGTCAAGAGCTAAAAGGAATGAATGATTTGATTTCAACTCTTGGTGAACGTCAATCAAGCGTTGTAGAGTATACGGGTGAACTGCAGGAGAAAGTTAACGAAGTACAGGATCAAGCGGATACGCTTAATAACAAATGGTCACAAAACGTAGATTCAACGAAGCTTGTGCGTGGCCAAGTATATCGTCTATTAAACAACACGTTAGTAGATGGCCAAAACAATGATTATGTCTATGACTACCTTGCAAATCCGCTACAGGTAAGCGGTGAGGTACCAGCAGAAAAGACAAAGACTGTTCCACCTGTTGTACTTCTTGTTATTATCCTTATCAGCAGTTTATTAATAGGATACTTTAGTCACTACTACAAAAACGCGCCTCTTCTTGTAAGAGGATCACTATTCGGACTACTGGTGATGATTGTTGGTTTAATGATTAGTACATTCAGCTTAAATATTTACTCACTGTCAGGAGAAAGAGCAATGGAATGGTCTATCTTCACGATTGTACTATTACTATTAGCTTCAACTCTTGTAAGAGGAGCCTTCTTAATCGGTAATTTCGTAGGTTGGATTGCAACAGTGCTGATGATTTTATTCTTTATCACGCCGCTATTAAATCTAGCAATGCCAAACTTCAATTACGAAGATCCGGTTTCAAAAGTATATATGTCAATTCAGTACGAAACGACTTCTCTATTTGCAGAAGCGACTACTATTCTGCTTGGACTAACTGCTGTGTTAACGGTTATTCCGTTTATCATTCGTATGCTGACATCTAAGGATAAACAAGCAGAGAGTGATGAAACGTATGAAGCATAATATGATAGGAAGAATCGCACTTTTAGCGGTTCTTCTCTTTCTATCTACTTCAAACGTATACGCAGCGAATGACACGCAAACACAGGTGCAAGATCTAGCACCCAATATTTTTCAAGATGAGCAAATAAAGCTCAATCCCGATTCTCTTGGTCAAACGAAAAGAGAAGTAGAAAACATTCCTGAGGAAATAAGAGGAATCCCATTTACTGATGAAGAGAAAAAGCCTTCGTTAAAAAGCTCTTTATTTTTAAATGATTCAACAACAAACCACTCCATTCAATCTCAAGTTAATAAATATGGTTTGTTCACTTCAACTGAGTCACCTGTTCAGTCTTCCTCAGTACAAGATGTACCGGAGGAAACAGGATTAAAACTACAGTGGGTGTATATATTGTTGATTGGAATTGGATTAGTTTTATTATTTACGGTGCTTATTCCAAAGCTAAAACCAGCTCAGATAAATGGGCAGAATGAATAAAAGACGCCGCGTTCTTTTATTAAGAACGCGGCGTCTTTTCATTTATAAATTAATCTCGCAAGCGGCTAAATCCTTCATCCATTAGATAGTCTTCTGCTTCTTCATATGATTCAAACGCAGCTTCTAAATTCAATCCAGCATAAATGTTCCATAGTGAATCTTCATGTACCAGTAATAACGTAGCTCCTTCGGGACCGTGCCAGCGCTGCTCGCGGCCGTCTCCGATTACAGCTTCTTCAATCATTTCGTGCTCAGGGCGGTGAGAAAGACTATTGATTGACTGCTCGATAATTGTACGCAGCTCTTCCTGTGAAAACTCACGGATATTCACAAGGCCTTTATCATTTGTGTCATAGCCAGAAAGGTGACCAGCGTATACAAATCCGTTTCCATTTGGGTGCAAGTGATACACCACATTCTTTTTATCATAAACACTTTCATTGTATTGAAAATTTACGCGTCCAAGCGAAACGTCTTTACGCTCTAGTTCAGAGAAAGATGTAATAACGGATAGTTTTTCGTCAAAAGTAAGCATTCAGTAACCTCATTTCAAATTAGACTGTCTAGTCTATGATTTCTATATTCGGTTGATTATATCACACTTCATTTGGAAGAAGCAGACCTTTTCTATGAGAAGAAAGACTTGTAAAGAAGATTGATTCCTTTTCCCTAGAAAATTTAACAAATTCCTACAAAAATTTTAACGTTTGAAAACTATAATAAAAAGAGTCAAATAATAATTCCATAGGGGGAAATGATGTTGAAGAAAAGTTCTGCTCCTTTGTACAAGGTGTTGTTTCTAGTTACTTTATTAGTAGCGCTAGTTATTAGCGGCTTGCCACTGCAGCACCCGAAAGCTGCAACTGCAATCAGCGTTTCACAAGCCATTTCGTCGCAAAATAATTCCATTCAAACGGTAGAAGGATACGTTGTGGGGCAACCAACTGGCACCACTACAGTTGTAACGAGTAATTATCCAAACGACTATGCACTAGCAATTGCGGATACGCCAACTGAAACTAATCCATCTAAAATGCTTTATGTTCAAATCTCGTCTACGTTTCGTTCAGGATTTGGACTACAAACAAATCCAACGCTAAAAGGAAAACAAATTGCAGCGACTGGAAACTTAACAGCTTATTTTTCACACCCAGGCTTAAAAAATGTAACGATGATGTCAAAGGAAACAAGCGGCACGCCGGATCCAACTGAACCAACAAATCCACCCGCTTCATCTGTTGAAGAGTATTATTCACCTGCTGAAGGAAAAACGGGGACTGAATTAAAATCAGCATTACATAACATCATTGACGATCATACTGAAATTTCATACTCAGCAGTATGGGATGCACTTCGTAAAACAGATGAAGATCCTACTAATTCTAATAATATTATCTTACTTTATACAGGGCGTTCTCAAGGGAAGTTTACAAACGGATCAGGTTCAAATGATTGGAACCGAGAACACGTTTGGGCAAAGTCGCATGGAGATTTTGGAACATCAATGGGAGCAGGAACTGATATTCACCATTTACGTCCAACGGATATGTCAGTTAACAGTACGCGTAATAATTTAGATTTTGATAACGGTGGCAAAGAGCATACTGAAGCGCTTGGCAACTACTATGATAGTGACTCTTGGGAGCCTCGCGATGAGGTAAAAGGTGACGTGGCCCGTATGCTATTTTATATGGCTGTTCGTTATGAAGGTGATGTAAGCGATGAGCCGGATTTAGAGTTGAATAATGTGGTAAACAACGGAAGTGCTCCGTACCATGGTAAGCTGTCAGTGTTGTTACAGTGGCATCAACAGGATCCTGTAGACGCTTCTGAGCGACGTCGTAATGAGATTATTTACTCAGATTATCAGCATAACCGAAATCCATTTATTGACCACCCTGAATGGGTAAGCGCTATTTGGAATTAATAAGATAAGAAAGAGACTGAGACATAAGTAGTTCAGCCTCTACTATACCTGAACGACTGAGAGTTCATAACTTTTAATCGTTCAGGTTTTTTGGTTGATTGTGAAAACAATGTTGGAAACAGGGTGGAATGGAGCGAGTGACCGTAGCGCAATGGAACGAACGTGTTGAGACAAATTGGATCGGCTATACTTAGTTAGACAGAAATTTTAAGGTCAAGTAGAATTAACTATACTAATCAGTTATGAGGAGAATCTACATGACAAAAAAAG
>NZ_KQ758701.1:0-16200 GCF_001457055.1 Priestia veravalensis
CCTTTTACTTTAATATACGTTTCATCGACTCTCCAGGAATCATTTGTTGGCTTAAGATGACGTCGTACTCTTTCATCTAATTCCGGTCCATATTGATGAACCCAACGCATAATCGTTGTATGAGCCATGGATAAGCCACGCTCCTCCATCATTTCCACCAAATCACGAAAACTTAAGTTGTACCGTAGGTACCATCTCACTGTTAACAAAATAATGTCAGGCTGATAATGTTTCCATTTGAATACATTTTGGTTTTCCATACTGATCATGCCCCTTTTTTTAGAGTAATAGTATCAGTATGTCCAAAATTTAGAGATTACTTGCAATTGCCCTGAAGTTTTTGCACCAGAACCACTAAATCTACCCTCTAGCTTTTCTAAAGAAGTCGGATAGCCAAGCTGATCCATTAAATGCACCAATTGAGGTATGTCTCCTGTCTGAAACTCCCTTACTCTCATTATTTTCTCCTTTAACCTTTTAGTCTTTGTCCGTAGTAAATTCTATAATCTTAATTAGAATCCTCTGGGACTGATAGAATATACAAGGTTAGTTACTATAAGTCATGTTCTAGGAATAAAAATCTTCTTTTAAAATCGCAAAAATTTTTGTATCACGAAATTTACCTTTAATAAATTCATTTTTTCTTAAAATGCCTTCAAATTTCATTCCTACCTTCAACATAACATTTTCTGAACCAATATTGTCAATATCACATCCACCTTCAATTCTGTTCAGACTAATGCATTCAAAGCCAAATTTAATTAATTCGCTAAGAGCTTCAGTTGCAAATCCATATCCCCAGTAATTCTTGTTTAAGACATAACCAACTTCTGCCTTACTATGTTGATTAGACCAATCTACAAAAGCACATGTGCCAATAACCTTGTTACTTCCTTTATGGACAATTGCCCAATCTGCAGATTGTCCCCTCTTATATCCCTCAATAACTACATTTACAAAGTTATTCAACGTTTCTTCTTTGTTTCTATTAGCTTCCCAAGTCATATGATGAGCTACTTCTATATCAGAAGAGAATTCAAATATATCGTCAACATCATCTAATGTTATCTTTCTTAATAAAAGACTTTGGGTTTCTAGTAATGGAATTTCACTCAAAAACTTTTCTATAACCATAATTAATCCCCTTTATCAATCAAAATCTCTTATCAACTATTTCTTTTTTCCTTCTAGATTTCCCTGTTTGTTCTACGTTTTATAAAGGATTTCATAGTTAAAAAAAGAACTGTAAAGAGGATCTTAATTTTTACATATAGGGAGATAAGCAAATGACGAAAAAGAATGAATGCTTAGGCTGTAAGATTGCTAAAGGATTGGTCCCTCCTGGACATATTATTTATGAGAACGAACATATTTGTTGTACGTTAGATATCGCTCCTTTTAATGAAGGGCATTTATTAATATTACCAAAGCAACACTTTCACGATATTGATGAGATAGATATAGATACACAAATAGAGATAAATAAAGCTACAGTAAATATGATAAAGCTAATTAAAAAAGTGTTTAAGCCACACGGCGTTACTACCTGTGCAAATGGTGGAAGGTTTAATGAATTGGGCCATTACCACCTTCATATCATTCCTAGATACAAAGGCGACGGTTTTACTTGGAGTGAACCAATTGATAATAAAAGTGCTGAAAACTACCTAGAAAAGACTAAGGATTTGCTAATTAATAATCTTTCAAACTAGTCATCCCTAGTTACCACAATTACAATTATCGGCATTTAAAAAGAACCTTATTTGACTAAATAAGGTTCTTTTCTTTTTACTAAGTATTAAGAACTCTAAGGAATGTTCCTTTTAAGGACTTTTCTAGAGCATACTGATTTAATTCTCTTACTTTGGTGGAGAGCTCTGTTGCTTTCTTCATTCGGGCGTTCCCTACCAGCACAAAGGGATCGATAATCCGAACCTTTTTCTTTTGGTGTATGTCGTAATTTCTCTCATCATTTATTACCTTTTTACTTATATCTTTCATTTTTTTTAGCACTTCAGGGTCTTTACTGTCAATTAACTTCTTCCAAACTGTTTCATCATCTGATAATAAGTCATCAAAATGAATAATCTGCTTGGCTATTGCGATCTTTAATATATCCGTTAGTATGGCATATCCATATACATTTAATGGGTGAAGAAAGAAGTCAACTACCTCAGTATAGTAAGCTTTAACAAACCATTCTGCTGCCTCAATTGTTTTTAAACAAATTTTACCGTCAACCACTCTTAATTCATCTACAAATTTACAAGCATCGTCTAAAGAAATCATATTATAGGTAGATAAATCACGAAGCGTGTAATCGATGCGATCTGCACACAGCGAAGGAAGAGGTTGTTCTAATAAGGACCATTTCTCAATAGGCAATATAGATAAGATATTAAATCCATGCTTTTGTAAAACAGAAGGTATTTCTGACGATTGAATTACTTTTTCAAATATTTGGTCGTGAAAGTCCTGTTCTGGATTATCTAAAACGAAATCTATAACATGAGAAAAAGCTGTATGGGAAATATCATGCAGCAAGCCAGCTATTTGTTCTTCTATAGAACCACCTAATTTTTTAATCAATAGCATGACACCTACAGAATGTTCAAATCGTGTTACATTCCACTTTGGATTTACTAAATAACTTGCGCCGCCTTGGTGAATCTTTTTCAGCCTCTGAAGGGGCTGAGTATGTATTAATTCTGCTAGGACTGGTTCTAAGTGAAAAGATCCATAAATGAAATCATGAATTTTCATAAAACGACTTCACTTTCCCTTCTTTTATCATATCTATATTTATCTAGTAGAATAACGTTCTGCAAGCTTCTCTTTATGTGATCTGAATATTTCTTCTAATGAAATATCATATTTGTTAGCAATAACAATCAAGTTACCTAACACGTCTCCTAGTTCTTCCGTTAATTCTTTCTTATTTTCTTCTAAAGTTCCAACTACTTCGTCTGGTCGATCTCTTCCAATTTCTAAAGCCCTAATAGCTCGTGCTACTTCACCTGTTTCTTCAGCCAGAAAACCAATTCGAATAAAGATATCTAAATCTGACCAACCTCTCATTTTGTAGTAGTCCTTTACCCACTGTTGAAATTCTGTTACGTTCATTGAATGGTTCCACCTTCCTTTTTTAACTTCAACTAAGTTTACCAAATCATCCATTATTATGTATAATCAATAACGGTGACTACATAGGAGGGGATCTTTATGAAAAGAATAGCTGTATTTTGTGGATCAAGTAATGGAGCATCTGACCTTTATATTCAAGGTGCAAGGGATCTAGGAAAAGAACTTGCTAAACGTAATATTTCGCTTGTATATGGTGGAGCAAGTGTTGGAGTAATGGGTGCTGTGGCTGATGCTGTGTTAGAAGCTGGCGGACATGTCATTGGTGTCATGCCTACTTTCCTTGAAGAAAGAGAAATTTCTCATAAAAACCTGTCAGAGCTTATCGTTGTTGAATCTATGCACGACAGAAAAGCCAAGATGGCCGAACTTGTAGATGGATTCATTACATTACCAGGTGGTCCAGGTACATTAGAAGAATTCTTTGAGATTTTCACATGGGCTCAGTTAGGGCTACATCAGAAGCCTTGCGGATTGTTGAATATTAATGATTATTACACACCACTTATTTCTTTATTTAATCACATGACAGAAGAGCAATTTCTACAGGAAAAATATCGTTCTATGGCTCTTGTAGATACAAAACCACAAGGTTTATTAGATCAATTCAATACATATCAACCTCCTTCAGTGAAAACATATATCACAAAAGCTCAAAGCTAATAAAAGAACAGGATTAGTTACTATCTAATCCTGTTCTTTTGTTTATTTGCAATGTAACTTAATATAATCACTGTTATAGGAAATCATTTAAAGAATCAATAAGATAACTAGAATTATCTATTATCTCGACACAGTAAATGCTTGCAAGTACAATTATAAATATTAATTGTATTTTTCTGTAAGGGGAGAAGAAGCATGAAAAAATTATATAGCGTGGATAAAGCATCAATCTCAGATATCAACCAGATTATTAAATTAAGGGTAGCTTTGCTTAAAGAGGTAAATGAAATTCAAACAGAGGAAGAAGAAAATCAGATCATACATGCTACCAAAAACTATTTAAAAACTGAAATCTCCAATCATAATTTTGTTTCTTACATAGCAAAAAATGATAAGGAAGTTGTAAGTGTAAATGGAGTATCCTTTTTTAAAAGACCTCCGTATTTAGAGAATTTACAAGGTGTAGAAGCTTATATACTTAACATGTATACCTTACCCACTTATAGAAAACAAGGATTGGCTAAACAATTACTTGAGAAATGCATTGAAGAATGTAAGAACAGAGATGTAAAAAGAATTTGGTTACATGCTTCTAAAGATGGTGAACCCTTATACAAAAGTATGGGCTTTAGTTTTAAGGGTAGTGAGATGGAATTATTCCTATAAAAACAATGCATACTCCATACAACCTTAGTTAATATAATGTGCCTTCTATGAATTCTAAACAGTTGTTCTATGATTTCAAAACAAGAACCCGTTTAAAAATTTAAACAGGTTCTTGTTTTGAAATATAAATCTATTTGATACATTATATTCTATAGTTTTCTAATAAGGATATGGCTTCTATTGTGTATTGAGCATCGCAGTTTGGATAAATACTTGTCCAAATGCCACCTTCACTTCTTTTAGAAATAAGTTCAGAGAAATAAGCATTTACAACAGAGTGCTTTGGTCCTTCCAGTTTGCTTTATTTATAGGTTTATTCTTCTATATTTTCATCTTCTAACTGTCTTAGGTTTTCATCGTGACATTGTTTAAATAAATAGGTAAGGTACGAATATAGTTCAAATCGGTCCTCCTCAATAAAATCAGACCATATTTGTTTGTTTTCTCTCATCATTCCTCCCCCTTTTTATTTCACTTTTATATCTTTATGGCCCCCTAACTAGAAATCTCTTATAGATACCAAGTGACCATTTATCATAAAAAACAGAGAAAATTCTTCACTAATTTTAAACCAACTAAAGAAAACTAATAAATATCTTCAATACCGGATAAACGAATAAAGAAAATATTTTGTTTTTCATCTTTTAAAGACAGGGTCTGTTCATGGAGATTAAGATTATAAACACGGCCTTTATACGTTTGTAATGACCCATTTTCATAATACTTAACCGTAATTAAACCATTTTTGATTAGTTTTTTCAAAAACATAGATTAATCCTCCTCTTAACAAATGAATTATGATGAGTAAAAACTTAAAAAGATATGTCTTGGACTCCCGGATTAACTATATGATACTCTTTTTCTAACTCATGTAAGGTTAATTCATAGAGTTGTTTGTTTCCTTTTTTATAGATTCCTAAATGGATTAAAGAATCTATAATCGAGGTTTTTTTACGCTGTATGTCAGAATAGGTCTGTTCGCCCATTATCCCACCGCCTAAATTCAGAATGGTCTTTCGTATGATTGTCCAACTATTCTAATTCATTATAAAACTTGGCAGTTACAAGGAAATGAAAATGAAGTTAAACCTATGTAATAAATAAGTAAATTCGATTACATAAGTGAATGTACATTTCCTACCTATTTACTTTATAATCAACTTTTATCGCATCGCTCAATAATATAATATCCTTATCAATTTCACTTTTAATCAGTTCCTTTTCACAATTCTTGTATCCTTCTCTCAAGCAATTCACTTCTCTTGGTCATAATAAAAGGTTGTGTTTATTATTCATTTTAATAAACTCCTTATAAAAACTAACATTAAATATATTATGTTAGTTTTTTTTCGCATATGAAATACTTTCTACAAAACTTCCCTTTAATTTACAAAAAATTCTAAATTATACTAAGTAAATTTACTTGTTTTAAATAAAAGTAAACATAAATCCCCACAAAATCTTTTATTGATTTTAAATCGAGACCAGTTTGTGTGATATAAAATATTCATTCCTAGTTACCATAATGTACTTTATAGACACCCTCATATTAATAGAAAGCATATCAGCAAATATAAGTAATATTTCCCCAAAAGATGAGCTACAGCTAAAAAACATGATAAAGAATTCTACCAGAAAATCGGTAAAAGGGTGGCAAATCCAACAACAAACGTAATAATGACTAATTGTTTGTAAAACTGAATTTTTCTATTTTTACGCTGTATATGATATACATTTTTAGTTCGCATAACCAACATGAATAGAAATCAAAAAAAATGATTAATATGTTTATTTAACAACAAAAATCAAATTAATTCGGTTTAATTAGTTAAATAAGAATATACAGTAATCATTACCCCGTTAGTAGGATATCATTTAATAAAGCTAGTTCTACTTTAAAAGGATCGTTAACTTTTCTAAGCTCACAATAACCAGAACTATAAATATGAATAATCTTAAATCGTTTACCGCGATAGAAAACTTCTTTATTAATTGACATACCTTCCCTCCAGATTCATTATTACAGTTTGTTCAACATATTAACCATTTTTCTTATTTGAAACTTATCTGAAATAAAATTAAGTTACTATTCCCTTTTTTATATGTTTCAAAACATACATTCAAATAAAATTTAAAGTATACTTCATTTTTTTGTATGGACATACTTTTTACTCCTTTGAGCAAACTACTCAAGACGCCGTGAGGCATCACACCAAATTTCCTATTCTAAACAGGGAAAACTACTGAACAGAAGCAATAGTTTTTTCTTTTTTTAGCTGTATACGACATCCAGTTGTAGTTAACATCATAGTGATTCACGGAACCAATCAAAAACGCCACCCCTTGAGCGACAAGGGATGGCGTGACATCAAAATTTATCGTTTATGCATAATTTTATAAATCGTTGATTTAGCAAGGTTTTGACGTTTTGACGCTTTGACAAATGAGTCGTACTATATCAAATCTTGTATAAATTAAGCTTTTATACCGTACCTAAATTCTATCTCATGTTTTAAAATCTCCGCACCTCTAGGGCTTAATACTATCCCGTTTGCATATTCACGATTCTGTGAGGTTACTTCACCTGTCACAACGCATTCATTATAAGGTTTATACTTTTTTAGAATGATTTGATTTCCGTCAAGGGGTCCTACCAACAAAAAGCGCAAAACATACGCTAAGCAAATTTCGCCATAAAGAAAGCCGATTTTTCCTACGTTAAGGAAGTATCGGCTTTTCTTATTGTACACTAAAGTAAAAGCCCATTTTTTATTTGACATTAACGTTGCGTAATACCTTAACCTTGTAATGTGGAGGTGAATTACGCTGCTTACAACTGGAGAAGTTTATAAAATAACTGGACTTACTGAACGCTCTATACGATACTATTCTAATTTAAATTTATTGAAAGCAAATAAGAATGACAACGGTCAATTAGTTTTATTCAAGGCAGACTTCGAAAAAATTGTGCAAATTCTCGCTGCAAAGATAACAGGTTATAAACTTAAAGATTTAATAGACCGACAACCTTCATTAAGTTGTATTAAAAATGACATGACTCAAATGATTACAGATTTAGAAAATATATTATTTCATTTGGACTTAACTGACTCCGAAGAAAATCTTATGAAGAATATAAAGTTGCTTCAAAATTACAATACTAGATATTTACGAAAGAAGTGATTGAAATGAGCATGAACTATAAATTAGTTAACACAATAGAACAATACGAAGAATTACTTGCAATTACGGATTTGGAAGAAAGAAGAAATTATTTTCGTTATACAATGATGACGCCATTTAAGGAAATGTGGAATTTAATAAACGTTCCTATAAAAGCAAAACAAGAAAATGGTTATGATGTTTTAATGGCTACGAAAATGCTAGGTTACGCAGACATTTCTAACGATAAACAAATTCAACAAGGACTATCTATCTTAAATGATAATAATGCCTTTGTGGTAGCAGAGAATACTATCAAAAACTGTATAGAAAAAGCTAATAAGGAAGGATTGAAAGTGAATGCCGATGAAATAAAATTTGGATTGTATGTTGCAGACCCCGACAAATTGAAGCTTCAGAAGGGATATACGGGGTTTGGAGGTATTCCCGGGTTTATTACTGTGAATATTTATCCAAATGATTACAATTTGCCTAAACTTCCTGCTGTTATTGCCCATGAGTTCCATCACAATATTCGTTTTTCTTATTTTGATTGGGATCATGGAAATGTAACAGTGGGAGATTATCTTGTCATAGAAGGTTTGGCGGATTCGTTTGCAAAAGAACTGTATGGAACAGAACAGCTAGGACCTTGGGTGACTAGTATGGACAAAGACGATTTAGAGTACTCAACTTATGTTATTGGAGAGGCTTTAAACATAAAAGGATTTGCCGAGGTAAGTAGCTATATGTTTGGTGATGAAATTGCCAAACAAGAAGGATATCAACCTGTAGGCCTTTCTTTTTGTTCTGGTTACGCAGTAGGTTATGAGGTTGTCCAGTCCTTTATGAAAAAGCAAAATAAAACGATATATGAAACAACGTTAATGTCTAGCGAAGAGATCATTAATGGATCTGGCTTATTTTCTTCCTGACGGGGCGAATATTTAGTTAATAAGAAGTAAAAATACACTAGTCATTTATCCATTTAATACAATAAGAGCATGCCTTAATGTAAATTTTTTTAAAACATGCTCTTTTGATCTTCTTAGCAACAACTGATGTTATTAAATAGATTTATATTTTCGTTTGTAAAATTCAGTAATTTTAGACACCCGGAAAGTCATGGTTTTATTGGGACACAGATTTCGCAATAATGGTTATTTACCATATCATAAGTGTATCTTTCCAAAATAGGCTTGTTATCAATTTGATATCCAGTACTTTGTACAGCTGTAAAAATTTCTGCATATGCTTTTTGGATATCTTCCGCAGTATGTTTGATTTCGTAAACAAGGTATTTACCACCAGAAATTTCACCTTCATAAATTGAATCATCCATTTGATAATCATTTGAAAGCACAATACAAGCATCATATCGACAGTTTTCAGGTAGTGTTGTCTCAGGGTTATCTTGCGGGACTGCAAAAATGATTGACGATTCAAAAAGATTTTTTTCTTTAGCCCATTTTTTTAACTTCTCCATTACTTCAATATTTGCAGAACCATATGAGCCAACTCGTCGTACATAAGCGATGCGATAGTTTGGAAGTGTTTCGACTTTAAATTTCATAGATTCTCTCTTCCCTTCTTCATTTATATTTGTTTGGTACATTTTGAATGTAGCATGCTTTAAAATTATTTACATTTGAATTTTTAAAATATTATTGTCCAGAAAATCAGCAATTAATGAACACATGGTAACTAAAATAGTTTTCTACCTTTTTACCTTTTGTATATGTTCAGAAACTATGTAAATAAATCTATGTTCAGATACTACCCCTAACAGTAAGTTGTGTTACAATAAAACAGAAAAATTGAAAATCAAGGGGAGAAATTAATGAAGGTAGGATATGCTCGTGTTTCAACAGGCATTCAAAATCTTGATTTACAATTTGATGCTCTTAAGGAACATGGTTGCGAAGAAATATTTACAGATAAAATTAGTGGAGCTAAAGATAAACGACAAGGATTAGAAGATGCTCTCCGTTTTGTACGATCTGGCGACACAATAGTAGTTTGGCGCCTCGATCGATTAGGGAGAAATATGCAGCATTTAATTAAAATTGTAAATGATTTAAATGAACGAGGTATCAGTTTCCATAGCCTACAGGAAAATATTACGATGGACAAGGCTAGTGCAACGGGACAACTTATGTTTCATCTTTTTGCGGCTTTTGCTGAATTTGAACGAAATCTTATTCACGAGCGCTCGGCAGCTGGTCGTGCTGCAGCAAGAGCCAGAGGACGATTAGGTGGAAGACCAGAGAAGTTAGATAAAAAAGAATTAGAAATGCTAAAGACATTGGTGGCAAATGGGACACCCATTACGGATATTGCTCAAAGGTGGGGTATTTCCCGAACTACTGTTTATAGATATCTAGAAAAATAGAAATAAATCTATGTTTTCGAAGGGATGTGGGAAATATGGCATCAAGAGGGAAAGAATTACTTACAGCAGATCAAAGAGCAGAGTTTGTACGAATTCCATCTGATATGACTGAACGGGAACTGGAAACCTATTATACTTTTTCGCAATATGATTTGGAAGTTATTAAACGACATAGAAGAGATCATAACCGTTTGGGATTTGCTGTTCAATTATGTGTATTGCGCTATCCCGGGTGGTCTCTTTCAGATGTTGAACCTATACCAGATTATGTAATCCAATACATAGCAAAACAAATAAATGCTAATCCCGATTCTTTTTCTTTATATGCCCAACGTAAACCAACTAAGCATGAACATATGGAAGAAATTCGACAGGTATATGGATTCCGGAATTTTTCTGTAAGTACATATCGGGAATTAGCTCAATATCTTTTGAAACATGCTCTTCAAAATGGCAATTCTATGTATCTACTTCGAACTGTTCAAGAAGAACTTAGGAGTCGAAAAATAATTCTTCCTGGAATGACTACAATTGAGCAACTTGTGTGGGAAACCCGTCGTAGGACAGAGGAAAAGATTTTTAAATCCTTAACTGCCACTCTTTCACTGTGGCAAAAACATAAATTGGATAAACTTATAGATCCCTTTGTGGAAAGCAGGAAAACCCCATTAGCATGGTTGAGAGAACTCCCCGGTCAGTCATCACCTGATGCCTTTCTAAAAGTAATAGAGCGTTTAGAATATATTCGAGAGTTGAAACTTCCATTAAACATAAATGAAGTTCATCCTAATCGGTTACTACAATTATCTCGCATTGGGGCACGTTATGAACCCCATTCGTTTCGTAGATTTAAAGAAAATAAGAAATATACCATTCTTGTAGCATACTTAGTAACTCTAAGTCAGGATTTAATTGACCAAGCAATTGAAATTCATGATCGGCAAATGATGATTTTACAATCGAAAGGTCGTAAAACACAAGAGGAAATGCAAAAGGAAAATGGAAAAGCAGTTAATGAAAAAGTTGTTCATTTTGCAGATATTGGGGCTGCACTTATTCAAGCACGAGATGAAGGACTTGATCCATTTAGCACCATTGAAAAGGTAATGCCTTGGGATAAAATCGTTACTTCTGTTGAAGAAGCGAAAAAATTAGCCCGACCAATGGATTATGATTATCTTGATTTGCTAGAGAATCGATTTACTTATCTGAGAAAGTATACCCCTGCTCTTTTAAAATCATTAGAATTTCGTTCTACAAAAGCAGCAGAACCATTATTACGTGCATTAAAAACATTAAACGAGATGAATGAATCCGGAAAAAGAAAAGTACCAGATGGAGCTCCATTAGATTTCGTCCCAAAACGATGGCAAAAGCATGTATACTATGAGGAAGGAACAATTAATCGACATTATTATGAAATGGCTGCCCTTACGGAATTAAAAAATCATATTCGTTCAGGAGACGTATCTGTAGTCGGCAGTAGGCTTCATAAAGACTTTGAGGAGTACCTTGTTCCCAAAGATGAATGGAAAACGACCAATCTTAAAGAAACTAGACTGGCAGTTCGTTCATCAGCAGAGGAATATCTTGAGGAAAGAAGGAAAGCCCTAGCTGAACGCTTTATATGGGTTTCAAATAACCTTGATAATCTTGAAGGAGTAAATATAGATAAAGCAAAACTTAGAGTAGATCGTTTGGAAAAGGATAGTCCAGAAGATGCACGAACCTTCAGTTTATCCTTATATAATATGCTCCCAAGAATTAAGCTTACTGATCTTTTAATGGAGGTAGCGCACTGGACAGGTTTTGACGAAATGTTAATACATGCTTCCACTAATCGCCCTCCAAAGGGTGAAGAAAAGGTCATTTTGATGGCTGCACTTATGGCAATGGGAACGAATATTGGATTGACTAAAATGGCAGATGCTACACCTAGAGTTACTTATCACCAGATGGCCAATGCCGCACAATGGCGATTGTATGATGATGCTATAAATCGAGCACAGGCAACTTTGGTGAATTTTCAACACAAGCTTGCTCTAGCTTCTTATTGGGGAGATGGCACTACATCTTCATCTGACGGAATGCGAGTACAAGTTGGTGTTTCATCGTTGCATGCTGAAGCAAATCCTCATTACGGCACCGGAAAGGGTGCAACTATTTACCGGTTTACAAGTGATCAATTTTCCTCGTTTTATACGAAAGTCATTAATACCAATGCAAGAGATGCTGTCCATGTTATCGATGGGTTGCTTCATCATGAAACGGAATTAAATATTGAAGAGCATTTCACAGACACGGCTGGCTATACCGATTCAGTATTCGGATTAAGCCATTTGTTAGGTTTTCGTTTTGCGCCAAGGCTTCGTGACTTAGCTGATTCCAAACTATACACCATTCAAAAGCCAAGTGATTTTCCTGATCTAGAAAAATTACTTCGTGGACGGATTAACACAAAGGTTATTCAGGAAAACTTTGATGACGTGCTCCGTTTAGCCCATTCGATTCGAGAAGGAAAAGTGTCTGGTTCGCTTATTATGGGGAAATTGGGATCATATGCAAGGCAAAACAAGTTAGCTGCTGCATTACGAGAAATGGGAAGAATCGAAAAAACTATTTTTATTTTGGATTACATATCTAATGAAACTCTACGTAGGCGTATTCAACGAGGATTGAATAAAGGAGAAGCTATGAATGGCTTGGCAAGAGCCTTATTCTTTGGAAAACGAGGGGAGTTACGGGAACGAGGGCTGCAAGATCAACTACAACGTGCTAGTGCTTTAAACATTATAATTAACGCTATTAGTGTATGGAATACCGTATATCTTACCGAAGCAACAAAATTGTTGAAGGAAAAAGGGAATTTTCGAGAAGACTTACTAAAACATATTTCACCATTAGGATGGGAACATATCAATTTTCTTGGGGAATACACCTTTGATATGAAGAAAATAGCAAGCTTACATTCTCTGCGCCCTCTTATTCGATAAAAATAAAAGCCGAAAATACCTTAGCGTAGGAAAATTCGGCTTTCTTTATGTCGAAATTTGCTTAACGTATGTTTTGCGCTTTTTGTTGGTAGGACCCCTACTAGAACTATACGTATCTTTAAATTTAGACACTTCTTAACTTATTCATAATTTTTGTACAGCGTATAAGAACAATTCCTCAATGCTTCTTTTCCCTAATTCTTTAGCTTTATGTTCTAGTTCTTTCTTTAGATCACCAGATACTTTTACACGTATCACTTCTACATCACTATCAATATAAATCCCACGGCTGCGTTTATTCACTTTCCCTGAGACAAGAACGGAGTCTAACAACTCAACAAGCTCTTGTGATGCTTCCATTAGTAATACAGGCTTAATTTCAATTATAAATTGCTCGTTCTCCTCTTGTGGCGTAATTCTCATATTCGTTGGGCTTAGGTACTGATAGAATACATCCATGAGTTTATAGAGCTGTGATTTGGCATAGGCAGTTTGCTTAAAGGCAAATGTAGCATAGCCTTCTTTGGTAATCGCTTTTTTGGGTTCAATTTCATAGGCTGCTTCGAACCCTCGGTTAAGCAACGCTTCTAAGGTGACCTCTTCATGTTGGTCTGTAATCGCTATAATGGGATCTTCCACCGAGATGATGCGGGCAAACTGTTCTTTTTCTTCCCTTTTCTTGACAAAAAGCTGAAATAAGGCAATGTTTTGCTCAGCATCATAGAAATGACGCTTACTTGGCTTGCGCCCTACTTCATGTGTGCGCTTAAATTCGTCCAAATCTTCCTCATGTACAAAATAACAGTTAATACCTCGATATTCTTCTTGAAAGGCTGGCAACAATCCTTGTTTAATATATTTATTGACCGTTGTGACAGAGATGTCGAGTTGTTGTGCTACTTCCTTTGTCGTAAGTCCAGGCTTTTTTAACTCTTCTTGTAAACGAATGACATCTTCGGTATCAAATTCATAACGTCCTTCAATATGCCAATCATCTTTATTAATAGGTTGTAATTTTCCTTGTTGAATATATGTATAAATCGTTTTCTTTGATGAAATAGATAACACCTTCATTACATCTTCGATTGTAATAACTTTATGATGATAATCGATCATAACAAACATTTCTCCTTTTTATCTTACACTTGATAATTAATTATACCATATATACAATAAATTACGGTTTGAATGTTTTTATTTTAAGTATGTAAATAATATAACTAACTTATAAATATTTATGTTTTACTATTTACTCTAAGTGACGACAAATGATCCATTTTTCTACAAACAGTATATATATTAAACTATTTTTATAGAAAATAAGTTTATACATTTACTTTTGAATAAGGTAAACTTAATAAGTAATACAAATAACAAATAAATTCATAAACAAATTGAATTAAACTTAAATTTACTATTTAACTAATATATTGGATGGTTTTAATATTGTTATAAATACATCTATTACGTTTTAAAGAGTCTTTACCACTTACATACATGAAGATAGATATTTAATCTTATATAGAGGAGTAAACACGTCAATACCAGGAAGAAGAGAAAAATAAAAAGACAGGTTTGATGAAAGGAGAGGTTGTATGAAAGGTTTCTCATTAGTACACATAGGAACAGAAATAAGGGAAAGAAAAAGGGGTCTCCATCAAATTGTTTCATTAATGCTAGATAGTACGTATTATGATGCCTTAGAAGAAAGAAATGAACATCACCAGCGAAAAAACGAAGATCTGTTCAATAGTTTTACCGATGAAGAAATGATGTACTACTACGTACATCAACGAAAGCATATTCGAAAGGACCGAGAACGAAAAGAAACTACCAAAACGGAATACTTACGGATTTTGCTGCAGTTTTATCAGTATGCGGTGGAAAGTGAGTCGTTCTTACGCCAAGATCTTGATTATTATATAGAAGAAACAATTTTAAAAAACCTACGTCCTTGGCATATACGAAACTTCCAGGAGTATTTAAGCACCGTATTGTTAGGGAAAGGGGGGAAACCTTATTCACCTGCGACCTTAGACGCTAAAATGACCATTTTAAAAAGTTTTATGAAATGGCTATATGAAACGAAGTATATTCAGCATCCATTACATAAAGAAATCTTAAGCACGTCACTATCTGAGCAAGAAATTCCAAATCGAGATTTGTATTACCATGAAGTCAAACAGCTTCTTGACTACTACAAAGACCATCCTATTAATTATGGATTATTAACGATGTTGGCGATGACAGGATTGCGTATACAGGAAATTGCTAAAGCTTCGTGGGGAGATGTCTATCTAGACAGTTTAAGTGGCCATTATCGACTAAGAGGAGCAGGGAAGGGTGGAAAGAGATTTGATAAGTTACTTCATCCATCGCTATATGAACGCATTCTTGCTTTTCGAGAACGACGCCATGTCAGTACAGTCTTAAACCCAAGTGATCAAGGACCATTATTTCCAACTAAAAATGGAGACTACTATCAATATAAAAACTTAAGTAATTATATTGTGCGTATCATTGAACGAACGGATTTACCTTTTGTAAAGGAACGGATTGACAGGATTACCCCTCATTATTTTCGTCATTTTTATGCGATTTATAGTCGACAGCAGGGGGCAGATATCTTCTTAATTCAAAAGGAGCTTGGCCACAGTGACCGTAAAACAACGGAACGTTATCTAGAGAAGGTTTTGCAGCGAGAACAAGAAATTGGATTGATGTGGAAGGAACAAGACTTTTAATTGAATTTTAAATGTCTTTATTTTTCTTTATCACTTTTTAACCATAAAAGGGGTCCTGCCGCATGCCCATCAAGCTAAGACAAGTTAAATCTAAAGATCCAGCAATTCTTATAAAGATACTCATTAGAATATCTAAAAAGGTTCTGGTGCAAAAACTTCAAAATATCTGCAGGTAATCTCCCAAACTTGGACAAACTGATACTAGTATTCTAAAAGAAGGACGTGATCAGTATGGAAAAGAAAAATCTATTCAAATGGAAACAGTATCAACCTGATATTATTTTATTAACCGTAAGATGGTACCTACGGTACAATCTCAGTTTTCGTGATGTAGTCGAAATGATGGAAGAACGCGGACTATCGATTGCTCATACAACGATCATGCGCTGGGTTCACCAGTATGGTCCTGAATTAGATGAGCGAGTACGACGTCATCTTA
>NZ_KQ758702.1:0-12164 GCF_001457055.1 Priestia veravalensis
CTGCTTCGCTGTCTTTTTGTTTTGAAGGAAGGAGCATACGCAACGAATAATTGTGATTTCCACTCCGGATTGTTCGCTTTCCACGGGGCTCGCGTTGAACTTCCTCGTCACTTCGTTCCTGCGGGATTTCAAGCTGTCTCGCTGATCCCGTAGGAGTCTCACATCCTCCGTTCCAATCACCTTTTCCTTTAATAATTATAAATAAGAAGTATAGGTAATGTACCCGGTTAGAATTGGGCAAAACATAGAAAAGAGAGTGGAATTTATTGACGATGTTGTTTTTTGGCGAGAAGCGATTGACAGTAGTAGGAATAACCCATATACTTCAACTATGTTTAGTGCATAAAAGCATAAAAGCGTTTAAGTGAAAAAGAGATTGAGGGGAACAAGTTAATGAAAAAAGAGATAACATTTGGACAGTCAATTGGGATTGTCGTTGTTTTATTAGGACTTATTTTTGCATCATTATTTTTATTAGGTTTAGCACCACATGTTCCATTGCTTATTAGCATTGTAGCGCTTTGTACCATTGGAGCACTTATGGGTGGTAAGTGGAAAACTTTTGAACATGGCATTGTAGAAGGGATTAAAGTAGGGGTTAAGCCAATTTTAATTCTTATGCTTGTTGGTGTATTAATTGCTGCCTGGATGGTGGGCGGAACGATCCCAACTATTTTATCGTATGGATTCAATTGGATTTCACCGCAATATTTCTTAATTAGCGCACTTTTAATCACAATTTTAGTATCGAGCTTTACGGGAAGTACATTTACAACGATTAGCACGGTTGGAGTAGCTTTATTTGGAATTGGAACGGCTATTGGGGTGAATCCAGGCCTAGCTGCAGGAATCATTGTGTCAGGAGCAGTGTTTGGTGATAAGATGTCTCCTTTATCCGACACAACTAACTTTGCTTCAGGGATTGTTGGCGTTTCTCTAAGTGATCACATTCGCCATATGTTGTGGACCACGTTACCAAGTATTATTGTAACGGCTGTAATTGCATTGGTCATTGGCATAAGCACACATCGAACAGGTGTAAACTATGGAGATATTGAAGCTGTACAAAGTGCATTAGGTGATACGTTTAACCTTAATCTTCTAACACTTTTGTCACCGCTTGTTGTGTTAATTCTATCGATTAAACGATTTGATGTACTCCCTACGTTGGTAATTGGAATTATCATCGCCGTAATAACAGGGGTATTATTACAGCCAACTGTTACATTAGGAAGCATGCTTGGGGCTCTTCAAAGCGGTGGTCAAATTGATTCAGGAAATGAAATTGTAAATGCTATTGTCACAAAAGGCGGACTGGACTCCATGATGTTTTCAGTGTCCCTTGTCATTATTGCGCTAGCTCTTGGTGGGTTGATGCGTGAACTTGGTGTTGTTCAAGCTTTAATTGAAGGATTAGCTAAGCAAGTGCGAAGAAGTGGCGATGTAGTGTTTTCAACAGTTCTTTCATCTATTGGTGTTAACGTTATAACAGGCGAGCAGTATTTATCTATTTTATTACCTGGGCAAACATTCAAGCCTCTTTACGTGAAGTGGAACTTGCAGGAGAAAAACTTATCTCGTACGCTAGAAGATGGAGGAACAGTTATTAACCCATTAATTCCGTGGGGAGTAAGTGGAGCTTTCATTTCACAAACACTTGGTGTTCCAGTTGTCGATTATTTACCTTTTGCATTTTTCTGTCTGCTATGTCCAATATTTGCGGTAATTTTGGGCTACACAGGACTTGGTATTGCTAAACAAAAATAACTTATGATCTAAAAAGCTTTGAATTCTTAATTACTTATTAAGAATTCAAAGCTTTTTATTGTACCAATCATGTTTAATATTTGCTGTTAGAGGTAATGTGAGTAGAAGCTCTAATCTTTCTCTTCCAAAAAAGAGAAAGTAGTAATACAATAAACCATAACGTTTAGTTGAAGAGCTATTTGTGAAGGATTCCACAAAAATCCTTTTTAGCAAACATTTAAAAAGGGTAGAGCAAAAAGAAACGGCTCATCATAAAAAGAGATGAAAGTTAGTAATTAAGGAGAGGATTCTGTTTGAAAAAGTGGGGGTTCATTGTACTACTTACCATCGTTGTACTTGGCGTAACCGCTGTTTTTTATCGAGCGGAAAGCGACGATGTTAATAAAGAGAAAGTGCATTTATTTTCACCTTATGCTAGGAGTGTTGATATATATCAAATCACATATCCAAGCGATGGGTTGCAGGTTAAAGGTTTTTTATTACAGCCAAAAGACATTGTGGATAAAAAATATCCACTGCTAGTTTATAATCGTGGCGGGAACCGTGAGCACGGTATGATTCGAGATAAAACGCTGCGCTACTTATCATCATGGGCGGATAAAGGCTATGTTGTGGTTACAACCCAATATCGTGGTAATGGTGGAAGCGAAGGAGTAGAAACATACGGCGGGGACGATATTCATGATGTCCTTAACCTCATTAAATGGGGAGAACAGTTGCCTTATGTAAACCCTGAACAAAAAGTAGCGTTTGGATATTCTCGCGGTGGAATGATGACGTATTTAACCATGAAAAATGGCATATCCTTTGATGCGGTGGTTGTTCAATCCGGAATTACGGATATGTTTCAGTTCTACGACCAACGGGGTTCTGAAATGAAGCAAGTGCTAAGAGATATTGTTGGAGATCCTAAGGTGTATCCTGAACGATATAAAAGTCGATCGGTTGTGTATTGGAGCGATAAGGTAAATTCGCCGCTTCTTATTTTACAAGGAGATCACGACAAAAAGGTACATCATACGCAAGCAGAAAAGCTAGTTGCGCAGCTTGAAGAACAAAACAAAGAGTATAAATATGTCTTATACAAAGGCGGAGATCACCCACTAAGCAACTATTATAATCAGTATAATGCTGAGATTGACAAGTGGTTTCAACGGCATTTAGTTGAATAAAAGTGGCAAGCATATTCGTCCGTTTTTCGCACATCCTAGAAAGGAACACTATAGAAAAGGATGATGAACGATGACACAATCAAAAAGACAGCAAGAGCGTCAATGGAATGTGCGTAAACAGTCGCAAAATCCACCTCATGGCAAAGTAAAGTCATTTGAAGAATTAGCAGAAGAAATTACGCCAAAAAATAAAAATAAATAATAAAAACCCCTCTAATTGAGGGGCTTTTTGTTTGTTTAGATTAAGGGTTAGTAGACCACATACCAGCTGATTTAATAAAGATACGAGGGTGTAGCTTCAGCTGTGCTACCATGATTTCCGCTAAATCTTCAGGTTGCATTACCTTTTCAGGATTACCGTCTGTTAGGTTTTCCTTATAAGCAAGCTCTGTAGCAACTGTACTTGGTGTTAAAGCAGTTACGCGAATATTGTGTTTGCGTACTTCAAGAGCAAGCGATTCTGTCAGACCTAATAAACCAAATTTTGAAGCACTGTATGCACTTGTTACAGGAGCTCCTTTTTGTCCAGCAGTAGAGGAGATATTAATGATATCTCCACTGTTTTTCTCAATCATTTGTGGTAAAACAGCTCTTGTAACGTAATAGACACCCATTAAGTTAATATCAATGATCTGCTTCCATTCTTCGGGAGATAGTTCTAAAAAGCCTCCGAATTTTCCGATGCCGGCATTGTTGATTAAAATGTCTGCTTTACCTAGTTGGTTATATAAGTAATCAACGGCTTTATTTACTTCTTCCATTGAAGATACGTCTGCTGTAGCATAAGCAACTTTTACACCCAATGCTTCGACTTCTTGTGCAACGGCTTGTAAATCAGCTTCTGTACGTGCTAGTAAGCCAAGGTTGACACCTTCTTTTGCTAAATCAAGCGCTGTTGCTCGGCCAATACCTTTACCAGCACCAGTAATGATGGCTACTTTTCCTTGTAATGATTGTCCCATCTTTCGTCACTCCTTCTTAATTAAACTATCGTTATTGCTAAAATCAGTTTGCAAATCATGCTAAATGAGTAGCTGAATAAATTAGCAATCCATCTAATCCTACAAAATGTAGAGAACCATTGTCAAAGCTCTTGCTCTATAAGGCGGTTAAAAATACCAAGATAACTGAATAAATTTCCTGCATAGACAGAAACTATAAGGACTTGAAGAGGAACGCTGTGCCGTTTGGAAAATGGAGGATGACGTATGCGAATAAAAAAACTATCAGAATTAAAAAATCGATCTAAAAAGCCTAAAGAAAATGAATCACAACCAATAGCTGAATCTTCATCTTCCGATACTGAACTGTTAAAAAGCGTAAAAGATAACTTGAATGCGGTGAAAGCAGAGCTTGGAGATAGTGCTGATGTGGTTTGCCGCGAGTTTGCCATTTCAGTTCAAGAGAAATTTCGATTAGGGCTTATCTATATTGATGGATTGACGAGTGAGGATAGCGTACAAGAGTTTACCATGGAATCAATCATGCATAATCATACGAAACAGCTCGTTCATGATGATGGTGCTGTGAACATGTTTGAGTTCATTAAAAATTACAGCTTAGCAATTGGGGAAATTAAAGAGGTGACTCTTTTAGATGACGTGATTTTACATGTTTTATCAGGTGATACGGCTCTATTTATAGAAGGTTATCAAACGTGTATCATTGCTAGTACAAGAGGGTGGGGAGAAAGAGCGATTTCAGAACCACAGGCTCAAACAGTAGTGCGTGGACCAAGAGATAGCTTTACTGAAACGCTGCGCACCAATACGGCACTGGTAAGAAGACGGATTAAATCTCCTAATTTACGAATGGAGTCTCAGAAAATCGGTAAAGTAACGCAAACAGACGTAGCGATTATGTATGTAAAAGGAATAGCTGATAAGCAAGTGGTGAAAGAAGTAAAGTCCCGGCTTTCTAAAATTGATATTGACGGCATATTAGAGAGCGGATACATTGAAGAGCTTATTCAGGATGAAGATTATACTCCTTTTCCAACAATTTATAACACAGAGAGACCTGACTCAGTATCAGCAGGTCTTTTAGAAGGTCGAGTAGCAATCTTTGTAGACGGAACGCCGTTTGTGCTATTAGTCCCGGCTGTGTTTATTCAATTCTTTCAAGCTGCTGAAGATTATTATCAGCGTGCAGATATTAGTACACTCATTCGTATTATTCGATACGTCGCATTTTTCTTAGCTTTATTAACGCCGTCAGCTTATGTTGCGCTTACCACTTTTCATCAAGAAATGCTGCCGTTTAATTTGCTTGTTAGTATTGCAGCTCAGCGTGAAGGTGTCCCTTTTCCAGCCGTAATTGAAGCATTGATTATGGAAGTGGTCTTTGAAGTTTTGCGTGAGGCAGGAATTCGATTGCCAAGAGCCATAGGTTCTGCTATTTCGATTGTAGGAGCGCTCGTATTAGGGGAGGCTGCGGTACAGGCGGGGGTGGTCTCACCAGCGATGGTCATTGTTGTATCCATAACTGCCATCAGTAACTTTGTATCGCCGGCTTACGATATGGCGATTGCTGTAAGGATGCTTCGCTTTGTCTTGGTGTTTTTAGCAGCAACATTTGGATTGTTTGGAATTATTTTAGGACTTATTTTAATGATTCTACATCTGTGCAGTTTACGTTCATTTGGTATTCCATATATGACACCAATGGCTCCATTTGTAAGTAGTGACCAAAAAGATGCGCTCATTCGTCGTTCGTTAAAGAAAATGAATACGAGACCGAAGCTTATTAGCGAACAAAACGTTGTACGTGAACGGTCAAATGATGAGAATTAGCTTTTATAAAGGTGGAATAAGCATGAAACGAATCGTACTTGTATTATGCATATGTCTACTCCCACTATCAGGCTGTTGGAGTAGTCGAGAGCTAAATGAATTGGCCATCACCGTAGCGGTAGGTATTGACGAAGTAAAAGATGGAATTGAGTTAACGGTTCAAATTATTAACCCGGGCGATATGCAAGTCCAAACGCCGACGAATGGTCCCTCGGTTACTACGTACTCGATTAAAGCAGATTCTGTCATGGAAGCTCTTCGGAAAATGACAATTAAATCACCTAGAAAAATATACTTATCTCATTTACGGATGCTTGTTCTTAGTGAAGGAATTGCAAAAAGCGGAATTGCTGAAGTGTTAGATTTTTTCGCGCGAGATCATGAGGTGCGAACCGATTATTTTGTTGTGGTAGCAAAAAATTCACGCGCTTCATCCGTTTTAAATGTCTTGACAACCATTGAAAAAATTCCAGCCAATTATATGTTTGCTGCATTGGATACGTCACAAAAAGTTTGGGCGCCTACGCGAGGTGTAAAGCTGAATGAGCTTATTAGTAACTTAACGAGTCAAGGCAAACATCCTGTGTTAACCGCTGTTCTTGTAAAAGGTAACCACAAAAAAGGCGGAGATATGGCAAATATCCAGCGAGTTAATCAAAAAACCATTCTAAAATTTAAAGGTCTTGGCATTTTTAAAGGAGATGAACTTGTTGGGTGGTTTAATGAAAGTGAAAGTAAAGGATATAACTATGTTACCGGAAATGTAAAAAGTACGGTCGTTGTTATTCCGTGTGAAAAAAAAGAAAAATCCCATGACATTATTGGAGTTGAGATGCTGCGAACAAGTACGGATATTAAAAGCCGTATGAAAGGTGGAAAGCCTGTTATTGATGTGAACTTAAAGGGAGAAGCAAACATCGCTGACGTAGAGTGCCAGGTTAACTTGCAGGACCCTGCTATGATTACTGAACTAGAGAAAAAAACGGAACATGATGTGCAAGATAAAATGCGAAGAGCAATTAAGAGAGCACAAAACGAATATCAAAGTGATGTCTTTGGGTTTGGAGAAGTTTTTTACCGCCAAAACGTAAAGGACTGGAACAAGATGAAAAATCGCTGGGATGAAATCTTTGCGACAGATCTAGAAGTGAACTTAAAAGTAGATGTGCAAATCCGTCGACTTGGAACGTTGAATAACTCATACATGAAAGAGATGCAGGATTAGTGCAACATGGAAAACTTACTGCTGTTTTTAGGGGTATTCAGCTTTTTAGCATATAAGGCAATCCGCCCTCTTTATCAACAAAAACAGATAAAAGAAATCGTAATATACAGCAGCTTTTCTACTATAAGAGTGGTAATGTGGATAGCGGTTATTTTTCGAATAACCATTCCAACTCCGCTGTATGCCCTTGAGTTTTGGATGCAGTCCATCATTGATATCTTTTCTTCATTTTATTCGGTGTAGGTGTTCAATATGAGCCAAAAAGAAGTGATAAGTGGGAAACAGTTCTTTACATTAACCCATGTATTCTCCATTGGAAGTGCAATCTTAGTTGTATCTACTTTATTATTAGCTGTGGCAAAGAACATCGCTTGGATTTGTGCAATAATTGGAACAGGAAGTGGGTTAGTATTTGCGAGGCTTTTATTATGGTTAATCCAAAAATACCCTCAATCGACGCTAATTGATATAGCAAAGAAGTCTTGTGGCAAGTATGACCGAAAATCGGTAACTACCTAGTGAGGAAAGGAGAGGAAAGGAATGCATTCACGCTTAGTAATAAGCAATTTTCAACTATTCTCAATGATGCTGCTGTTCTTATTTGGAAGTGCGACCGTTGTGAGTATTGGACAGGAAGCACGTCAATCCGCATGGATTGCCGTTTTAGTAGGGATGTTAATGTACCTGCCTTTCTTTGCTCTTTTTACACTTTTATATAAAAGGCATCCAGAAGAAACGTTTCCAACAATATTAAAAATTGCTTTTGGAAAGCTAGTTGGCAAAATTATTTGCATGCTGTACGTGCTATATTTTATTTACATTGGTGCGCGTGTTCTAAGAGACTTTTGTGACCTGTTATTGTTAACATCAATGAGGGATACGCCTCTAGTTATTGTGGGCGGGGTTATGACGCTAGTTATTGCGTATGCATGCTTTTTAGAAGTTGAGCCAATCGCAAGAGCGAGTGTGTTATTGTTAGTTGTTTTTGTTGGCGTCATTGTATTAGTTTTTTTCTTACTGTTCTTTTCTGATGTTATGAACCCAGATCATATGCACCCCATTTTAGCTGAAGGAATCGGTTCAATTTTTAGAGCGGTGTTTCCGCTTATTTTGACGTTTCCATTTGGAGAAATGGTTGTTTTCTTAATGTTTAACCAGTTTATAAAAGGAGAAAAGTCTCTTAGAAAGGTGGGAACGCGTGCCGTGGTGATAGGAGGCGTTATGCTTAGTATGTTAAGTTTAATTAACTTAACTACACTCGGACAGCACTTGGTAGAATCATCGACAATCCCCCTACTTGTAACCGTACAGCAAGTGAATATTAGAGATATTATTCAGCGGATGGATACGCTAGCCATTAGTGTTCTTATTATTGGCGGTTTTGCTAAAGTAACGATTTTCGCATATGCAGCTATTTTAGGGATAAAAGATATTTATCAAACCAGGAGTCACAAGCTATCACTCCTTTTGGTTACGGTATCCATTCTGACTACGACTATTTTTATGTCGGATAATTTTGTTAAACATTTAGAGATAGGTTTGAAAATTGTACCAGTTTGGATTCACATTCCCATGCAGTTTGTCATTCCAATCGTAACGCTGGTGATGATTCAATTGAAAAGTAGGAAGAAAAGTAGAAGTACATAGTAATTTTAAATGGAGTATGATATAGTTAAAAGCGAAAATTGAAAGAAGAAATGCCGTGCTCTATGTGCGGGAGAGGTTCGTAAACTCCCTCTATAAAAAACTAAGATCATCAGTGAGATGACAAATGGCGCCGATTTTAGGGGCTTTTTTCCTGTTTCTTTTTTAATATAAGAAAGGGATTCTTAGTTAAGGGAGATTGCAAACGAAGCAATCTCTTTTTTTATATGATCTAAACAACGGAATGTTTTCTTCTTTGACTTTATAAAGGAAAAGGAGACAAAAAAATGAAAAACGAAAAAGCAATTGTTGTATTTAGCGGTGGACAAGATAGTACGACTTGTTTATTTTGGGCGCTAAAAAATTTTAAAGAAGTGGAAACTGTTACGTTCGGCTACGGTCAGCGTCATAGTAAAGAGATTGAGGTTGCAGAAGCCATTGCAAAAGATCTTGGTGTGAAGCACACAATTTTAGATATGTCGTTGTTAAGCCAACTAGCGCCTAACGCACTAACAAGAGATGATATTGACATTAGCCAAGAGGAAGGGGAGCTACCGACAACGTTTGTGGACGGACGCAACCTTCTCTTTTTATCATTTGCGGCTGTATTAGCTAAAAATAGCGGTGCACGTCATTTAGTAACAGGTGTATGCGAAACAGATTTTTCAGGGTATCCAGACTGCAGAGATGTGTTTGTTAAATCGCTAAACGTAACGCTGAATTTATCAATGGATTTTGAATTTGTTATTCACACACCGTTAATGTGGATTGATAAAGCAGAGACATGGGGACTAGCGGATGAACTAGGTGCGCTTGACTATGTACGTGAACATACATTAACTTGCTATAACGGTATTATTGCAGATGGGTGCGGAGAGTGTCCTGCATGTAAACTTCGCAAGAGAGGTCTAGAACAATATCTTGACACGAAACAAGGAGGGGAACAGTAATGCTTCAGCAAATTTACCCACAGGTAGCACATCCTTATTCGTACGAATTAAATAAAGACATGAATTTTGCCGCTGCGCATTTTGTTCCTCATGAGTCAGCAGGAAAATGTCAGCAGGTTCATGGCCATACGTATTTTGTTAATTTAACTATTGCAGGTGATGAATTAGATTCATCAGGCTTTTTAGTTAACTTTGCTACGTTGAAAAAAATTGTTTCTGGTCAGTTCGATCATACGCTTTTAAATGATCATAAAGAGTTGTTTAATGAAGAGGATGCGAATGATTTTCCAACATCTGAAGTTATTGCTCGGAAAATTTATGAACTTGTACAAGCTCACTTAGATGAACTTGAAAATAAGCCAGCATGCGTGCAAGTGTTTGTTCGTGAAACTCCTACAAGCTATGTTGTATATCGTCCAAAGAAGGTGAAGCGAGATGAATAATAAGGTTCCTGTTCTCGAAATATTTGGTCCAACGATTCAAGGAGAAGGAATGGTTGTGGGCCGAAAAACAATGTTTGTGCGCACAGCTGGCTGTGATTACTCATGCAGTTGGTGTGATTCGGCATTTACTTGGGATGGGTCAGCGAAAAGTGACATCCGTCAACTGACGGACGAAGAGGTCTGGCATGAATTGCAAACCTTAGGAGGAGACCGCTTTGACCATGTAACTATTTCAGGAGGGAATCCAGCGCTGTTGAAATCTTTAGATAAACTGATTGATCGCTTGCATGATCATCAAAAGCAAGTCGCGCTTGAAACTCAGGGAAGTCGCTTTCAAGAGTGGTTTTATAAAATTGACGATTTAACTCTTTCACCCAAGCCACCAAGCTCGGGAATGAAGACAAATTACGAAGTGTTGGATGATATTGTTGAACGCTTGCAAAACAATGGACGTAGTCAACATATTAGCATTAAAGTGGTTGTGTTTGATGAAACGGATTTCGATTATGCAAAACACATTCATCAGCGCTATCCATCAGTGCCATTCTTTGTTCAAGTAGGAAATGATGATTTGACAACAACGGATGACGATGCGTTAACTCGTAAATTATTAGGGAAGTATGAGTGGCTAATTGATCTTGTTGTAGCTACAACAGATATGAATAATGTACGCGTATTGCCGCAGGTTCATGCACTTGTATGGGGAAATAAAAGAGGCGTGTAAGCGTTCTTTAAAAAATTTACAAATAAAATACAAAAACAAATATGTACAAAATGAAAAAACGCTGTTAGAATGACAATCGTAGAAAGAGAGGAAACACACATGAGTGGTCGTAAAGAAGAGGAATTAGAAGGTGTAACGCTTTTAGGTAATCAAGGAACAAAGTACTTGTTTGAGTATTCACCAGAAATTTTAGAGGTGTTTGATAACAAGCATCCAAATCGAGATTATTTCGTTAAATTTAATTGTCCAGAATTTACAAGCTTATGTCCGCAAACAGGACAGCCTGATTTTGCTACAATCTATATTAGCTATATACCTGATGAAAAAATGGTTGAAAGTAAGTCTTTAAAGCTTTATTTGTTTAGTTTCCGAAACCATGGTGATTTCCATGAAGATTGTATGAATATTATTATGAATGACTTAATCGAATTAATGAATCCACGTTATATTGAGGTATGGGGGAAATTTACGCCACGTGGTGGAATTTCCATTGATCCATATACAAACTATGGTCGTCCAGGCACAAAGTATGAAGAAATGGCTTCTTATCGATTAATGAATCACGATTTATATCCAGAAACGATTGATAATCGTTAATGAAAGCAGGTTGTCTTAACAACCTGTTTTCCGATGTAAACAACAACAAGGTGAGAAGGTGAAAGAATGTCACAAAGATCAGCATTAGTACTAGGAGCAAGTGGCCTTATTGGTCAAGAACTTTTACAGTTGCTTTTAGATAATCGCTCATATAGCCATGTGACAGTACTTGTTCGAAAGGCACTGCCGGTTGAACATGAAAAGCTACGTCAGCTCGAAATTGATTTTGCAGAGCTTGAAAAGTATGAGAAAGATTTTGCAGTTGATGATGTATATTGTTGTTTAGGCACAACGATGAAGAAAGCAAAAACAAAATCGAAATTTATTAAAGTGGACTATGAATTCCCACTAAAAGCAGCAAAATGTGCCGAAGCAAATCGCTGCCAAAACTTTTTAACCGTTACAGCAATTGGTGCTGATCTTCGTTCCCCTTTCTTTTACAGTAAGGTAAAAGGTCAGGTGGAAGAAGATATTGCGAGTCTGTACATTCGATCTACGCATTTCTTCCGTCCATCGCTACTATTAGGCAAACGCGATGAGTTTCGTTTGTTTGAAAAAGTAGGGGAATACACTCTTAAGTCTTGCTCATTCTGCCTAATTGGTAAATGGAAGAAATATCGACCAATTAAAGCTTACAATGTTGCAAAAGCAATGATGAAAGCGGCTATGGAAGATAAAGCAGGGGTTCATATCCATGAAAGTCAAGATATTTTCACAGGAGAATGTTATTACTCATTTACAAATGGTAAAAAAGTGATTGCAAAGTAAAAGAGGCTGGGACATAAGTAATTCAGCCAATGATAAACCTGAACGATTGAGAGTTTCTCACTTTTAATCGTTCAGGTTTTTT